>JAGXTE010000055.1 GCA_018334095.1 Nitrosarchaeum sp. | reverse complement strand
GGAGTAACTTTCTTTGTAGTTTTTGCAGGTTTTGCAAGTTTTGGGAATTTTTGTCCACCATACCCTCGTTTACGCTCAGCGTGTCTACGTTCTCCTCTTGCTGAACCCCTTCTTTTTCCAGCCTTGTATATGGAGACCTTTTGCTCAGTATGTGTTTTACATTTTGCACAATACTTTCGCATAACCTTGGGTATGTTCATATGAAAAAAACCGCCTCAACGGTAATTTAAGCATTGAATCTATAATAGGTGCATAATCTAAGAAAATTTGTGACTTCGAGCCTAGCAAATTCGATTTCTTCATTAAATTCAGTAGCTATGGGTGACAAAAAAGCAGATCTTGTGTTAAAAAACTGCTCATTGGTGTCTGTTTATACTAAAGAAATTATTCCAAAAATACAGATCGCAATAATAGATGATCGTATAGCATATGTTGGACCAGATGCCGGACATGCAATTGGATCAAAAACAACTATTATTGATATTGAAGAAAAATACGTAGGCCCCGGTTTTGCTGATCCGCACTTACACATAGATCAATTTGTTTTACCATCTGAACTTGCAAAAAAATCATTATTATGTGGTGTAACATCTCTTTTCTCAGATCCAATAGACATCGTTAGTGTGTCTGGATACAAAGGATTTCAAGAGTTTCTAAAACTTGGTGAAGGTTTACCAATTAGAATATTTCAAGTTGTTCCAGGAGGTTTACCTGTAGATGGAAAATTTAGTAATAGCAAAACTTTATCGTTATCACAAGAAAAATTAGCAGTCAAACATCCTCATGTTTTAGGACTAGGAGAAGTTTTTTCATGGACCAAAGTAACTTTACGAGATTCTAAAACAATGAAATCTTTGAGTGCTATGTTGGAAGGTGATTGTATAATTAATGGACATACTGCTGGAGCAAGTGACAAAAAACTTAATGCATACATTGCATCTGGAATTCTATCTTGTCATGAACCTATCAATTTTGATCAGGTTTTAGAAAGATTACGTCTAGGAATGTGGATTATGATTAGAGAAGGATCAATTAGACGTGACTTAAAAGAAATTATTCCGCGTGTTTTGTCTCATGGAATTAATCTGGATAGACTGATGTTTTGTTCTGATGGACTTGATCCTACAGACTTGGTACAGTATGGCCATATTGATCATTGTGTAAGGGAATCTATCAAACTTGGTTTAAACCCCATTGATGCTATTTCAATGGCTTCAAAAAACTGCTTTGATTATTACAACATGAATAAAGACCTAGGTGGTATTGCTCCAGGAAAGCTTGCTGATATCTTAATTTTTGATGATTTAAAATCTGTAAAACCTAACAAAGTCTTTGTAGGTGGAAAATTAGTTGTCTCTAACGGTAGTATTGTCACTTCGGTAAAGAAAAAAGTAATTTCTCCCTGGATTAAAAAAACTATCAAATTAAAAAAACTCTCTCCCAAAGATTTTGTTATCAAGTCAAAAAAGAAAAGTGTTCTTGCAAATACTATTTTTATGCAAACTGAAATTATAACAAAACCTGGTTCTGTTGAATTATTTACTGAAAATGAAAGTGTTTTAGCTTCTTTGGATAAGGATGTGTGGAAAGTAGCTTCTTTTGATAGAATTCATGGAACTAACAAACATGTTATAGGATTTCTTGAAAATTTTGGAGCTGATATAGGTGCATTTGCATCTACTTGGAGTTTTCATGAAAACGATATGATCGTAATTGGTTCTAATGATTCTGATATGTCAATAGCTGCAAATATTCTTATCAAAAATCAAGGAGGACTTGTCGTAGTAAAATCTGGAAAAGTTGTTGCATCATTACCATTACAATTGGCAGGAATTATTTCTACTGAATCATTTGAAAAAGTTTTGACTAATTTTCAGCAAATAAATAATTCAATTGTAGATTCTGGATGTAAATTCTCACGGCCACACTTGATCCCACTTTTCTTACCATTTCTTGCTCTTCCCTCGATTCGAATACTTTCTGGAGGGATTGTTGATGTAAAGAAACGATCTTACATTAAACCAATCTGCTAAGTAATGTTAAAAAGGGGGATCACGAGGATTGTAGTTTATCTAAATGGCATCAATTCAACAAACTCCAAATGGACCAGTTTTAGTTCTAAAAGAGAGTGCGTTACAACAAAAAGGTAAGGACGCTCAACACAACAATATTGCTGCTGCTAAACTAGTTGCTGAATTAGTTAGGAGCAGTTTAGGTCCACGAGGATTAGATAAGATGTTAGTTGATTCCTTAGGTGATGTTACTATTACTAATGATGGTGCAACCATCTTAAAAGAAATTGATGTTCAACATCCAGCTGCCAAAATGATGGTGGAAATTTCAAAAACAGTTGATAATGAAGTAGGAGATGGAACCACATCCTCTGTAGTTTTTGGTGGTGCTCTCTTAGCTAAAGCAGAAGATCTTCTCAAAAAAGACGTTCATCCCTCTGTAATTATCGAAGGTTATCAAGCAGCAGCTGAAAAGACATTGGAGATCTATTCTCAAATGGCAAAAAAAATCCTACCTGATGATAGAGAAACACTTCTTAAAATTGCCACAACCAGTATGCAGTCTAAATTAATTTCCGAAGATAGCGATGTACTCTCTAAAGTTGTAGTTGACGCAATCTTAAAAGTTGCAACAAAGAAAGCAGAAACCTATTCAGTTGATCTTGAAAATATTAAAGTTGAAAAGAAAGCAGGCGGTTCTATTACAGATACCCAAATTATCAAAGGCATTGTTTTAGATAAAGAAGTTGTTCATAGTGGAATGCCAACAAAAGTTGAGAAAGCAAAGATTGCATTGTTAAATTCTGCTTTAGAAATTGAAAAGACTGAGATGAGTTCAGAAATTAGAATCACAGATCCAACACAAATGCAAATGTTTTTGGAAGAAGAAAATAGAATGCTCAAAACAATGGTTGACAAACTTCACAATGTTGGTGTTAATGTATTAATTTGTCAAAAAGGAATTGATGATATCGCACAGCACTATTTAGCAAAATATGGTATCATGGCAGTTAGACGTGTTAAAGAAAGTGATATGATAAAACTTGGTAAAGCAACAGGTGGACGTGTTATCTCTAACCTTGATGATCTTACAGAAAAAGATCTTGGTACTGCAGATATTGCTCATCAGAAGAAGGTTGAATCTGATAAGTGGGTATTTGTTGAAGGTTGTAAAAATCCGCAATCTGTTACCTTGCTTATCAGAGGCGGTTCACAAAGAGTCATTGATGAAGTTGACCGATCCATACATGACTCCTTAATGGTAGTAAAAGATGTAATTGAAAAACCCGAAATTGTTGCAGGTGGTGGAGCCCCAGAATCATACGCAGCATCTCAATTAAAAGAATGGGCAGATAGTTTTGATGGTAGAGAACAACTTGCAATCAAAAAATATGCCGAGGCACTTGAAATTATTCCTCTTACAATAGCAGAAAATGCTGGAATGGATCCTATTGATACGATGGCTACACTAAGAGCAAAACAAAATCAAGGTCGTAAATGGACTGGAATTGATGCAAGAAATACAAAAATCGCTGACATGCTCTCTATAGATGTTGTAGAACCACTTGCAGTCAAAGAACAAATAATTAAATCTGCAACAGAAGCTGCATGTATGATTCTCAGAATCGATGATGTAATTTCTGTCTCTGGTGCACGATAAAACAATTTAACAAATTTAGCTAAAACTTAAGCAATCCTACTATATTGAATTATTGTTGTACAAACTAGGAATAGATCTAGGCGGTTCCAAAACAGAGGCAATTCTACTAGATGAAAATCTAAAGACTATTCAAAGAAAACGAGTTCCAACCCCCAGAAATGATTATTCCAAAATACTAGAAACAATTACTTCGTTGAGTTCAGAACTTTTAGCAAATGTGAAAAATTATTCTATAGGAATATGCTCCCCTGGTGCAATTTCAAAAAAAACTGGTTTGATAAAAAATAGTAATACTCAATGTCTTATTGGTAAATCACTTAAAGAGGATTTAGAAAAAAAATTAGGTCAAAAAATATCTATGGAGAACGATGCAAATTGTTTTGCAATGGCTGAATCTACATTAGGTGTTGCAAAAGGATTTGATGTAGTTTTTGGCATCATTATGGGTACTGGTGTGGGCGGAGGAATAGTTATCAATGGAAAGATTCACCAAGGTAGGACAAATATTGCAGGAGAATGGGGACATCATACACTTCATCAAAATGGAAATAATTGCTATTGTGGAAAGAAAGGTTGTGTTGAGACATACATTAGCGGTCCAGCATTAGAAAAACGATGGAAAGAACTTACTGGAAAATCACAAAACATGCCTGAAATTTTACAAAATATTGATAATTCTAAACAATGGAAAGATGAGTTTTTGGAAAATTTTGGATTTGGATTGGCAAATGTTATCGATATTTTGGATCCTGATGTAATTGTTTTGGGAGGAGGCTTATCTAATATTGATTTTTTATACACTGAAGGAAGAGATTCTGTATATCGGAAAGTTTTTTCAGATTTAGTTGATACGCCAATTTTACAAAACAAGTTGGGTGATTCTGCTGGTGTATTTGGTGCAGCATTATTGTAAAATTTTATAATCGACTCTTTTACATTTGATTATTTTTTAAATTATATTCTTTTACAATTTTCCATTTTTTTATATCTGGAGAAAATTTTTGTATTGCTAGTTTGTTTACTTGAAATTCATTTTTAACATCTAAATTATTTATTATTTTTATTTTTTCTTCAGTTGATAAGATTTTATAAATTAGACTTATGTGTGGTTTGAAGTCATATTTTGATACTCTATCAAAATATTTTTTAAAATTTTTGTGAATTAACTCCATTTGTTCATTTGATTTTAATTCAATGAATATTGTTTTCCATAATTCTTCGGATTGCAAAATTTCTGATTTTTTAACTAAAAATGAATTTTGATTTAAAATTATTTCTTTCGTAATTTTATCAATTTTATTAATTTCTGTATCTATTAATCCATAAACCGTAATATGTGGTTCAAATTTTGGAGCGTGATATTTTTCTGAAATTTCATCAATTGTATTTTTAAGATACTCTCTATCATTTTTAGAAAATGTAAACCAAATAGCATACATGATTTTTCATATTTTAATTGGGGCAATCTTCCATTTTTGCAATAAAATAACCATTTGTCATTATCTCAATTTCTATTTCTTCAGATATTGATTGTGTATGGCAAAATCTACACTCTTTTGTTGTAACCACAGCATCTTTCTCTCCAATGCTATCTAGCCATTCTTTTGCAAACATGATTGCATTTTCTATATTGTTTTTGTCAGTTATTACATCAAAATGCATAGTATGTCCATCTTTAGATTTGACATATGTATCAAATACATGAAAACCCATACCAATCTCAAAAAAATTTGATTATTAATGGATTACTTTTGAAACAATTGAGTTGAATCTACGTCAGATCCTATACACATATCACTAAATTCGTCTGGATTTAATGAGTAACATACTTTTGGCTCAAATCGTATGACTTGAACTTCTATTTTTTCACTCAATTTTTTTATTTTCTCTGATGAATTTTTTTCTAATATTTTCTTGATGATTGATTCTTTTATTTCTGATTTTGTTGGCTCATCTGTTATAAAATTTACAATTCCTCTAAATTGAAATCCTTTCAAATCATCTTTATTAAAAACAGAGATAGTGACCCATGGATTTGCTTGTATATTCTTGTAAGATTTATGTTTAAAAAAATCTAGCCAATAGATAACATTTTCATCAACCCTAAAAAAAATTCTTGGCGAAATATTTGGTATGTTGTTTACTCCAGTAGTTCCTACTGCAAAAATTCCTTGTAACTCAATAAACTCTTTAATTTCCCTGGGAATTACTATCATGAATTAATTATAATTATTTTATATTAAAAAGGTCTTTTGAACATCAAACTTGAGAACAATCTTTCTGAGTTGTTTGAAAGTATGTAATTGGTTTATTGTGGCTCAATCGTTGCAGGAGGTTTACTTGAAATAGCATATGTTACCCATGTTACATCTTCTACCTCATTTGTGATTCTATTACTGATTTTTTCTAGTAATTCATGTGGTAATCTTGTCCAATCAGCTGTCATTGCGTCAATAGAGTCTACCACTCTAATCATTACAATATTCCCATATTTTCTCTCATCACCAACTACGCCTACTGCTTTATCGTCGCCTACTGCTGCATATGCTTGCCAGACTTTGCCATAAAATCCAGATGCTATCAATTCATCTTCGACAATTCTACTTGCTACTTTTGATATTTGCAGCTTTTTTGGAGTTACTTCACCGATAATTCTTACAGCAAGCCCAGGTCCTGGAAATGGATGTCGCATGAAAAGTTTTTCTGGAACACCTAAAATTTTAGCAATTTTTCTAACTTCGTCTTTGTATAACTCACGTAATGGTTCTAAAATTTCTAAATCAAGCCAATCTGGTAGTCCTCCAACATTGTGATGGGATTTTATCACTGCAGCAGGACCTTTTGAAACTCCACTCTCTATTACATCTGGATACAACGTACCTTGTGCAAGCCATTTGAAAGGTCCTTTATTTTTTGCAAAATCTGTAAAAACATTGATAAATTCTTCACCTATGATCTTCCTTTTTCTCTCAGGATCTTCAATGCCTTTTAATTTACTTAAAAAATCTTGAACAGCATCAACCATTGTAAAATTAACATTGAAATTTTTTTCAAACATCTCTTTGATTTCTATCTCTTCGTTTAATCGTAATAGGCCATTATTTACAAAAACACATTTTAGTCTATTGCCAATTGCCTTGTGAATAAGTAAAGCAGCTACTGTGGAATCTATTCCGCCACTAACACCACATAAAACATCTCCTTCAATTTTTGAAATTTTATTCACAGCAGAATCTATGAATCCCTCCATTGTCCAATCTTGTTTAGCTCCACAAACTTTCAAGACAAAATTTTTGAGAATTTCAGTTCCTTGCTCTGTGTGAACCACCTCTGGATGAAATTGAATTCCATAAATCGATCTTTCCTCTGAAGCAATTGCTGCAGCTTTTGCACTTTCGGTGTGTCCTATAACTTTGAATCCAGGAGGTATTTGCTCTGCCTCATCACCATGACTCATCCATGCCCTAACTGAACCTCCAATTCCGTTTAACAGGTTCTTATCGTTATCGATTGTTAATAGTGATGAACCGTATTCTTTGTTAGCCCTTTTTACCTTTCCTCCAAACTTGTTTACAATTAATTGATGTCCGTAACAGATTCCTAGTAATGGAAGATTCATGTCAAAAATTTTATTTTCAGGAACTGGAGCATCGGTGTTATAGACACTTGATGGACCTCCGGAAAAAATAATTCCTTTAGGATTATGTTTTTGTAATTCTTCAAGACTGATATCAAATGGGACTAGCTCTGCATACACTGAAAATTCTCTTATCCTTCTGCAGATCAAATGACTATACTGAGATCCAAAATCTAAAACTACTATCTTATCCATAAAATCACTTTTTGATTTTTTCAAGCATTCGTGTAAGTGACCATCCTGCGGTGTTAATTATTTCATTTACTCTTTCTTTTTGTCTGTAATTTTTAATGATTATTTCTCGTATATCTGAACCATTTTTGTTAATAATATAATCAATAACTGATTCTTTCTGAATTTTACCATTTTCAGCTTCCGCAGAATCTTTTCGTTTCATTTCTCCAATGATTCTATCAATGAAGAATGATTTGAAAGGCGGAGTATCTGCATTTATCTCCATATTTTCTGCTAAAATTATTGAAACTTGATCAGGCGTGATGTAAGCATTCGCAATAATCTTGCCATCACTTCCACTAGTTATTGGGATTGTACTTTTTTCTAATTTTTCAGTAGGTTCAATAGGAATCTTTTTTGATGATTCAGATGGTTTTACTTGTTTAATGGCAGAAGCTTTCGTAAAACTAGACTCTTTTAATATTAAATCTAAAATTGCCAAATTTTTCTGTAATGTCTCAATAGCGTTTTGATGCTTATCCATTTGTTTGACGATGTTGTCTCTCATGGCAATAATATCTTGTATTTGCTCGTCTGAAAACTTCATAATTTCTTTGATATGTATATGGGTATTAAATGCATTCTAGGTAATTATAATATCGAGTTCATTATATGATATTTTTTTAAATCCATTAATTTGGCTTGATGTTGTAAATAACTGCGATCTTGAATTTTCTGATAGCCATTCCAAAAGCAATTTAGCTCTTCTTAGTTTCTTTAATTTTATTTGTCTTTCAGATGCTTTTGTTTGGGAATATTTTCCAATTCTTTTTCCAAAATCCATTCCAAATAATATAATTTTCTTTGCCTCAAAATGATTTGCAAGAAAAACACTTCTATCTCCGTCAGTAAAGCCACCAAAATTTTGTATTTTTTTAAATGGCTTTGTTTGAGTTGTTCCAATACAATTTTTAAAATTTTCAACAAGTTGTAATTTACTAATATTGTCAGCATGTGCATGAACCACAAAAATTGAATCTGTTTTACCAACTTTTTTTAAAGAATTCTCGTCTCCATCCAAGTCTGTTACAACAATATTTGGTTTGATCCCATTCTCAATCAATGGCTTTACTGCGCTATCTGCTACAATTTTCACAACTTTTTTAAATTTTTTTAATTTTGGGATGGCTAGTGACAATGAAGGACCGGCACCTATTACAAACACTGTTTTACCAGATATTTCATCTCTGATTTTTTTATTAGAAATATTTTTCCTTAAAATTGAATCTAAAATTACTGCTGATTCTCTATCTTGTTCTTCGCTATATTTGAATTCTTTTCGAATCTTTGCATATTTTTCATTCCACCCGGCAATCACCATATGACTCAAATTGACATGGTTTATGATAAATCATGTGACTAAGCTTGGAAATATAGGCGTAGGAGGAAAAAACCCGGTCCGAATAATGGCAATTTTAAACACTAGTCCTGAATCATTTTACAAAAAATCAATTAAAGTAACAAAACAACAGATTGCAAATACAATAAAACAGATGGAAATTGATGGTGCAGATTTTATTGATGTTGGGGGAATGTCTACTGCTCCATATCTTTCAACATTAATTTCTGAAAAATTAGAAACAAAAAGAATTCTAAATGCAATTAAAGTTATTCAAAATGTATCTAATCTACCAATATCGGTTGATACATGTAGGGCCAACGTTGCAAAGTCTGTTTTAGAATATGGAATTGAAATAATTAATGATATTTCTGGCTTAAAGTATGATGAACAAATGATTAATGTGATAGAAAATTATTCTCCATCGCTTGTTTTATGTGCCTTTGATTCAAAAACCGTATCTGGAGATCCTCAATCGACTAAAAATCTATTAAAAGAAAGTATTGCACTTGCAAAGACTGCTGGTATTCCATCAAGTAAGATTGTCTTAGATCCTGCTATCGGTTTTTTTAGAAAATCTGGTAGAGGATCCTTTTTTACAAAAATTAAATCTAATTGGATAGACCGGGATCTCTCAATTATTCAAAATTTAAAATCTATTAAGATGGGGTATCCAATTTTGATCTCAGTTTCAAACAAATCATTTATTGGAAAACTTTTGGGTAAGAAAAACACATCCGATCGATTAAGTGGTTCTCTTGTAGCAGAAGCCATTTCTGTTCTAAATGGCGCTGATATTGTTCGTACTCATAATGTGGCAGAAACAAAAGATGCCATTACTATTGCATCAAAACTGTCTAGGATACACAAAGGCTTATAATCCATCTTAGACCATCTTTACAAGGTTTCATTGGAATTCAAAGAAGGATTAACTTTTGATGATGTTCTTCTCGTACCCAAATATTCAGACATCACTAGTAGGTCTCAAACAGATCTAAAAACAAAATTATCCCGTAATATTTCAATTAACATTCCATTTGTTAGTGCAAACATGGATACGGTAACTGAATCTGCCATGGCAGTTGCTATGGCTCGGGCTGGAGGAATAGGAATCATTCATAGATTTTTGACAATTAAAGAGCAGGCAAATGAAGTTCTAAAAGTAAAGCGATCAGGAAGTGTGATGATTGAAAATCCATATGTAATTAATCACGATAAAACTATTCAAGACGCAATAAATTATGCTGAAGAAAAAGAAATATCTGGTCTTTTAGTTATTGACTCAAATTCAAAATTGGTTGGAATAGTTACAGATAGGGATCTTTTGTTTGAAACTGATACTACTCATCTTATCAAAGATGTTATGACCAAAGATGTTGTAACTGCTAAACTAGGTGTAAGCTTGGATGAGGCAAAGAAAATTTTACATCAACATAGAATTGAAAAATTACCAATAATTGATGAAAATGGTTCGATTAAAGGTTTGATTACAAGCAAAGACATTACAAATATTGAAGATTATCCTTCTGCATCAAAAGATAAGAAAGGAAGGCCTCTTGTTGGTGCTGCAGTAGGTGTAAAAGGGGATTTTATGGAAAGATCAGAATCTCTGTTAGAAGCGGGTGCAGATGTACTAGTTGTTGATATTGCTCATGGTCATAGTGAAAATGCAATAAGCACAATTCGTAATATCAAAAAGGCATTTCCTAAATGTGAATTAATTGCTGGAAATATTGCAACTGCACAAGGTGCTGAGGATCTAATTAAGGCTGGAGTAGATGCAGTAAAGGTTGGTGTAGGATCTGGCTCAATTTGTATTACTAGAGTAATTACAGGTTCTGGTGTACCGCAATTAACTGCAGTAATGGATTGTGCAAAGATTGGAAAAGATTATGGCATCCCAATAATTTCTGATGGTGGAACTAGAACATCCGGTGATGCTACAAAAGCATTAGCGGCAGGTGCGTCTTCTGTAATGGTAGGTAGTATGCTTGGAGGTACAGATGAATCACCTGGAACTGTATTGACTAAAAATGGTAAACGATTCAAGATATATCGCGGAATGGCTTCACTTGGAGCTTCATTAGGGAGAAAATCAAAAGAAACAGGTTCAATTTCATTTGATGAAGATCTTAATGATTATGTTGCAGAAGGAGTTGAAGCAATGGTTCCATACAAAGGAACAGTGACCGATATTTTAAAACAATTAACTGGTGGCGTTCGTTCTGGACTAAGTTACTGTGGAGCACACACAATTCCACAAATGCAAGCAAATGCAGAATTTATCAAAATGTCTAGAGCTGGGTTTGCTGAAAGTCAACCACATGACGTATCTTTAATGTAGTTGATTTTTTTAAAACTAAAATTAAATAAAAAAATTATGAAAAAATAATATCTACAAAAGAATTATCCCAATTTGTAGAGTTTTTTCAAAATCTGTTTTGCATATGCCTCAGCATAAATTTTCTTATATGCTTTAACTTCTTCTTTTTTTATCCCGTCAAAGATATTATGTTTGATGTTTTGTGAATCCATCGTTGGTATCTTGTCCTTTATTTTTACACCAAATGATTTTGGTTTTAATTTTTCAGAATTATCAGCTTTTACTGGGTAAGCATGTGCCTCTTGTAATGTAGGAGCAACTAAACCAGTTGCCAAGATAGCCATTAAGGATATTCCTAATATTGTTTTCATTCAAGTACACCTCCTCTTATTTTGATAAGCATAATCATATTCTTCATCCATAACAAGACATGATAGCCCCATTACATCTGGATTGATTTTTAGCTCACTAGTTAGAAGAGTGTGTTTGGGCTCTCTTCTAACTAGAATTGATGTTTCTGGCTCTATGACGGTTTTGCACTGGATTGCAGTTTGCATGATTTAGTTCTAGTTCAAAGATATTTGTCCATGTCTTTCATTTTGTGGCATGCTAAAAATTGATTCTTTATCCGGTAATTTTTTAAACTGCATTCCAAATCATTCATTTGTGTTATCTAAAAGAACCATTATCGGAATTATTGTAGGAAGTGTTATTATTGCAATTGGAGGACTCTCTTTAATTTCGCATATTGGAACAATTACAATTAATGAAAATTATGTTGTTGCCGTAGGTGATTCTACATTTTATACAATTCCTGCACCAAATCACACTCCACAACATATGAAAATTTCAGGTGATGCTTTTGATCTTAGACTTGAGAGTCCAAGCGATGGATTACAAATTCCACCAAAAAATTCAGAAAAAACAATGGAATCATTCAAAAATCGTACCGATGAACCATTGACTATAGATTGGGTTCATTTAGCGGATGGTGAAACAAAAATTAAGATTCAAAATACCGGTGATTCTGAATTAACCATTACTGGTGTTTTGATTAGAAGTTCTGATCCAATATGGTTCACGTATGATCTTATGGTAATAATATCTGGAGTTATCATTATTGGATTTAGCATGGGTTTTACTTTAAGAAAACCGAAAGGATTCTAGTTTAATTTTGCAGAAGGATAAGATCCAAGTATTTTCATAAATAATGTTTCGTGTTTGATTTTCTCTAGCATCTCTTCAATATTTGGATTCTTTTCATGACCTTCAAAATCCACGTAGAAATTATATTCCCATGTATTTGTCTTGGTAGGCCGAGATTCAATTTTTGTTAAATTAACGTTATAGTTGTAAAATTTTTCTATAATTCTGTGCAGCGATCCAGGTTCATGTTTTATTGAAAAAATTATTGATGTCTTGTCTTTTCCAGTTTCTTCCTTACTGTTTTTTGATAATATCAAAAATCTTGTGTAATTATTCAAATTATTGGCAATGTTTTCTGATATTACAGGCATATTGTAAATTTTAGACGCATCTTTGCTTGCAATACATGCTATGTTTTTTTTATTCAACTCTTTGATTATCTTTACACTTCCTGCAGTATCATACGAAGGTACTGTCTTCATGTTGTGTTTTTCGATAAAATTTCTGCATTGTCCCAGTGCTTGTGGATGAGAGTAAACTGTATCTATTTCTTCTAACGAACCGCTTCCTATCAAGCAATGTTCAATTCTATGATAGATTTCACCTATGGCATTAAGCGATGTTGAATACAATAAATCATAACTTTCTCCAATACTGCCTTCCAAAGAATTTTCTACTGGTAAAATAGAATACTCTGTCTTGTCTTGAATTGTATTTTCCAAAACTTTTGCAAAAGTTGGAAGGGGTACTACATTAATTTCAGTGTTGAAAAATGCCTTAGCTGCTGCTTCACTGTATGCTCCTCGTTCGCCTTGGAACGAAACACTAGTCATTTCTTACTCTCTCAGCTTTACGAAATCACTATTACCATAATTTGTTGAAAGTTTTCTTTCATCAATCCAAGAACACTCTGTACACTTTATGGCATCACGCATCTGGACTACTTTTTTACCACATTTTCTACATTTTGTAAATAATACCCCTAAATGTGGTTCCTCAATTGCTGCATGAATTGTACCGTTTAGATGATTCAAAATTTTTAATGTGACAATATCGTTTACCAAAGCAACATTCTTTTTTCTAAGATTTCTTGTTGAACAAATACATTCAACTTTTGAAGTTGATGGTTTACCGTTAATGTAATCTATTGATACTGCTATCATAGAAGACATGACTGCCGCTACTGTTCCAATAATAATGTCTCCTACTTTTGGAATTGATATCATTTTTGGATGTTTAATGTTTGCAACTCTAGATTCTTTATCCAGATCTGTCTTGCCTACAGTTGATGCACGAACCATATCTCCATCGTCAAAAGTATTGTAGCCAGATTCATATTCTTCAATAGATGCTATTTTGTCACCTGGAAGTGCAGCAATTTCAGACATGTTATATTTTTTGGAGTTATGATTATAATTGTTTGTGGTTTGAGCCTAATTTGGCAAATCATATAACTGGAAAAAGTTTGAAATAATCATGAAAGCCCTAGTATATGATAATTATACTACAGATGATGATTTTTCTAAAATTTTAAAAATTAAAGATATTCCTGAACCAACCCCAAAACAAAACGAAGTTATCTTCAAAGTAAAATGCGCCTCTTTGAATTATGATGATATTTGGGGGATGAGAGGAAAACCTTTAGCTGTACCATTACCTCACATCTCTGGTACTGATGCAGCAGGCGAAGTAATTGCAATAGGTGAAGATGTAAAAAATATCAAAGTTGGTGATAGAATTGTATCTCATGGAAATATGTCGTGTCGAGTTTGTAAACTATGTACAAGTGGGAGAGAATATGATTGCAAACAGAGAAAAATTTGGGGATTTGAAACTGGTCCGCTTTGGGGAGGATACTGTGAAGTTACTCATTTACCAGAAGTAAATGTTGTAAAAATTCCTGATAATGTAACGTATGAATCAGCAGCTGCAGCTTCGATGACTCTACTTACATCATGGCATATGCTGGTTGGTAGAGCAAAGATTCAACCAGGACAATTAGTTTTGATAATGGGCGGTAGTTCTGGCGTTGGAAATTATGGAATTCAGATAGCGAAATTATTTGGTTGTACCGTAATTGCAACAGCTAGTCCTGATAAATTAAATCAATTATTAAAACTAGGTGCTGATTATGCTGTAGATCATAGAAAAGAAGACTGGCATAAGGAAGTTCGTGATATTGCTAAAAAAATTATCAAACCATTTGGTGATGTTCCAGGGATAGATGTAATTTTTGAGCATATTGGTGGTTCGCATTGGAATAAGGAATTGACTTTGTTAAAGTATGGTGCAACAATTGTTACAACTGGCGCAACAACCGGATATGACGCTAAAACTGATTTACGACATATTTTTTTCAAAGGAATTAATATTTTAGGCTCCACTCAGGGAACTAGATCTGAATTAGAACAGGCTCTATATTGGATGTCACAAGGAAAAATAAAGTCTATTATTGATTCTGTTTACACATTTGAGCAAGCAGTAGAAGCTCATACCAAAATGCTAACTGGCAAAGGACTATTTGGTAAAATCTTAATGAAACCATAATTTAAAATCAATTATGACTGGTAATCCAAAAATTGATTCTCTTCTTGATGAAGCGAATAGATTATTTTTAAAAGGAAAATTGCAAGAAGCAATTATTTATTATGATAAAATTCTAGATGATGATTCAAATCATATTGCTTCGCTTAATAACAAAGGATATGCACTAAATAAGTTGAAAAATTATGATGGCGCCATTCAATGTTATGATACTGCATTAAAATTAGATCCTAACGATCTGTCTATTTTAGTAAATAAAATATCTTCACTGAGAAAAAAGGGCGCATTTACTGATGCACTAATTTACTGTGATGCTATTTTGAAAAATAATCCCAAATACAACATTATTCTATATCATAAAGAAAGAATTTTGTTTTCATTGAATAGTTTTGAAGAATCAATTCATTGTTGTGATATAATTTTAGAGGACTATCCTAATAATGGTGATGTCCTTTTTGACAAATCTTGTAATCTTGCAATGCTTTCTCGATTAGACGATTCACTTGATATGCTTGAAAAAGCAATTTCCCAAGGAATTCAGTATAAAATTAAAGCAAAAAAAACTAAATCTTTTGAAAAATTATTTGAAAATCAAAAATTTCAAAAACTGACATCTTAATTTTAAAGCCAATGAGGAATCTCTAGATACTCATCAATACTCTCATGTCTTAAAATTTTCAAAAGTGCGTTTGCTTGGGGTGTTGAAAGAACAGGCTTGTCAAATTGGTTATCTGTAGAAATTCTAGGACATGCTACTTGAATAAACGCATCAATTCCTTTTAGATTTTTTAATCTCTCATTTGTGATGTCTGTTAATGCAAATAACTGAACTGTTTTTCCTTCCTTTTCTAATTCTTTTTTAAATTTTAAAGCAAACACTTTGGATAGCTGTCCTTCTTTAAGTCCTATGATTATTCCAAATGACTGAGCATCAGCTGCTTTGTATATTGCAAGGGTAGCTTTCTTTTTTAGTTTTTGCGCAAATTCAGTTACTTCTCTTACTTCATTAAAATATGGATCTAAAACATATGTTGGTTTGTTAGTTGATAGAGCAATTCCAGCTGCATGAAAATTACTTTGTCCTAAGAATACATATGCATCAACTTTGTCTTTAAGTTCTGTAGCTGGATAAAATTCACAACCAAATACTTGTCCATCATTTAACTGTCCTTTTCCTTTTCCAATTTTTACTTGTACTCCACCGTTAGTCAAAATTTCATTTACTTTATCCATTTGATGTAAGTGTTGACTATCAGTGACTAGCGATATTTGTTTTCCTTTAAGAATATCAACACATTTTTTGGCAACGCTATCAAATTCAACATCATCAAAGGCGTTAATTAGAATTAGATTTTTTTCAATCGACTCTGTGTTAATTGTATGTCCGATGTTGAATTGAATTTCAGCTCCTAATACTTTGGAACCATTTGAATTAAGATCACATGTTCCCCAAGTTGTATCAGCTAATACGTACGCAGGAATACCAAATCGTCTAGTAATATTCATGGCAGTTTCTTGTACTTGGGGTAGAATCCCGTCTGGACCGTTTAGTGATACTGAGGCAGGTTTCTTAGTTTCAATTTCTTTGAAGATACGTTCTTCATCTATTACTATCAATTCCAGCTAAAAATATAGCGTTATTAATTTAAACCAACTGTACCTTCCAACAACTAAAAATGTCTGAAATTATATAATTTGTTTATGGTTGATGCACAAGTACTCAATATCGGTTTTGATGATACAGATTCTCCAAAAGGAATGTGTACTACTTTTCTTGCTTACAAAATTGTTGATCTGCTAAAAAAACAAGACGCTGAATTTCTAGACTTTCCAAAATTAATTCGATTTAATCCAAACATTCCTTGGAAAACGCGAGGAAATGGTGCTGTTTCTATGAAGATAAGGACAAAAAATCCATCAAAAATTAAAAATCAGATTAAAAAACTGGTTGAAAAATACTCTGATATCAAAAATGGAGCAAATCCTGGTTTAGTTTTTTATGAGAATAAAGAAATTCCAGATCAGTTTTCTAAATTTAGTAAATTAGCTTTATGGCAATTGATAAACAGAAATCATGCAAAAAAATTTGCCAGAAAAAATAATATAGAATTTTTTTATCAAGGAAATGGCCAAGGTCTTGTAGGTGCTATCGGTGCAATTGGTTATGATTTTAAAGATCATACATTGGAGCTATTAAGCTATAGAAAAAATTCTAAATTTGGAAAAGAACGAAATCTTTCTGCAAAAAGTGTAAAGGCAATGCAGGAAAAAACATTACCGTTTACATTTAACAGCTTTGATAATAGAAAAGAGCGAGTTTTAATTACTCCCCATGGTCCTGATCCTGTTTTTTATGGCGTGCGTGGCGAAAATGTTGATTCATTATTACGTGCAACTAAAATTTTGAAAACAAGCGAAAAACTATCTGGTCATATGATATTCAAATCAAATCAAGGTACCGGAGACCATTTAAAAAATGAACTAAATTCTAAAAATATTAAACCGTACGCTTCAGGAAAAATCACTGGTATTATATCTGATGAACCAAAAATTGTAAAAGGTGGTCATGTTTTTTTCTCTATATCTTCAGATGGATATGAATTACGTTGTGCTGTGTACAAACCTACTGGAATAACATCTGTGGCATCAAGTTTGCTCAAGGGAGACAAAGTTTGTGTTGGAGGCGGTATACGAAAAGCATCAAAAAACCATCCAAGAATTCTAAATCTTGAATTTATTGATATAATTGAACTTAAAAAAAATATGATAAAATCTAATCCCATTTGTACAAAATGTAATAAAAAGATGAAATCAAAAGGAAACAATCAAGGTTTTCAATGTATAAAATGTGGTAAAAAATCTGAAAATAAAATTACTATGGAAATTCCTAGAAAAATCAAAAAACAACTGTATATCCCAGTAATTTCTGCACATAGGCATCTTAGTAGACCATTACAAAGAATTGGAAGAATTAACAAGGAATCACGATTTAATGAATCATCTTCGTGGTTTTGTGTATATGATAACTAAGTAGCGGGGAGTAGATTTGAACTACTGAACTGCGGGTTATGAGCCCGCCGGGATGACCTAGCCCTAAAGAGTCTGGCTTCCCCACCCCGCTGATACATGAATGAGCACGAGCCGTATATACGCTTTATCAAATTCTTGAAAGTAATTAATAGGATTTCAATTGAATGATTTTTTATGGACAAAAAACTAAGAATTGCAGGAATTATAGCTGCATTATCGTTTTCAATATTTTATTTGACATTCTCTTCTAATTCATTACCAATTCCAGAACCGCTTTCACCAATTCCTGAAAATAATTCTGTAGATGTTTTGGCAAAAAATCTTGATGAACCACGATCAATTGCAATATACGATGATAGAATTTTTGTGACAGAAAAAGATGGACTAATTAGAGTTATTCAAAATAATACACTGCTTGACGAACCACTTGCTGCATTGCGTCCAGCAAAAGTATTTGACGGTGGATTACTAGGAATTACACTCCATCCTGATTTTTCAAACAATCATCTGATCTATGTTTTTTTAACATATGAAGAAAATGGAGAATTATGGAATAAAATAATCCAAATTACTGAATCCCAAAACAAACTAGTTGATGCAAAAACTATCTTTGATAAAATACCTGGATCTGTATTTACAAATGGTGGTTTTTTAAAATTTGGTCCTGACAAAAAACTGTATGTAGGTACTGGAACTGTATCTGAGTCTTCACATCTGCCACAAAATATTGATTCCTTATCGGGAAAAATTTTACGATTAAATGATGATGGTACAATCCCAGAAGATAATCCATTCTCAAACTCACCTGTATACTCTTTAGGTCATAGGAATCCACAGGGGATGACCTGGGATGATAAGGGCCAAATGTATCTGTCAGAACTTGGACCCGAAAAAAATGACGAAATTAATCTCATTAAACCTGGAAAAAATTATGGTTGGCCTGAGCAACAGTGTTCAGGTGATGGTAAATATGAAAAAGCAATAATGTGTTATGATCCAAGCATTGAACCTGGCGGTATCTTGTATTATTCTGGTGATAGGATAAATCTGGAGGCTGATTTTGTTATGGCTTCCTTACGGGCAACTAATCTATACCAATTAGATTTTTCTGAAGGTCTCTCATCTCAAAAAACTATACTAAGTGGGGTTGGACGTATACGTGATGTCGTGCAAAGCCCTGATGGTATTCTTTATGTAATTACTTCAAATACTGATGGAAAAGGTTTTCCAGATAGTATGGATGATAAATTATTGAGGATAACAAAATGAGTGACTCATCAATTTCAAAATTTTTTGAAAAATCACGAAAAGAAAGATTAGATATTGTTGGTGGTTTTGCAGATTTGACTGCTGAAGAGTTGGAAGTTTTACAAAACAGTGACGGTGGTATCTCTTTTGAAAAAGCAGATAAAATGATTGAAAACGCTATTGGTACTTTTTCATTACCATTGGGAATAGCAACTAGTTTTAAAATTAATGATAAAGACTATCTTGTTCCGATGGTTATTGAAGAACCATCAGTTATCGCTGCAGCTTCAAAGGGTGCCAAAATTGCAAGAATAATGGGAGGGTTCAAAGTAGCGTCTGATGAGTCTTACAGTATAGGCCAAATCCAAATATTAGATGTTGATATCAACTTGGCAATTAAAAAAATACAGGAAAATTCCATAGAGATTATCGCTCTTGCAAATTCAAAGAGTAACACATTATCTAAGATGAATAAAGGCGCAAAGGAAGTATCTTGTAAAACAATTGATACTGATTTTGGAAAAATGTTGATTGTTGAGTTGTTAATTGATGTAGGTGACGCAATGGGCGCAAATGTTACAAATACAATGTGCGAAGCTGTTTCTCCATTGTTAGAAAAAATAACTGGTGGTAGAACACTTCTTCGTATACTATCAAATTATTCTACTCGTAGAATTGCAAAGGCCACAGCAGTTTTTGATAAAAATGCAATTGGAGGAGAAAATGTGGTTGATAATATTGTCTTGGCATATCAGTTTGCCAACAACGACGTTTACAGAGCTGTGACTCATAACAAAGGAATCATGAATGGCATAATAGCTGTTGCTAATGCAACTGGTCAAGATAGTAGAGCAATCGAGGCAGCTGCAAACGCATACGCTTCAAGATCAGGTAAATATCGTTCTCTTAGTAAATGGATTAAAGATAGTAACGGAAACCTCGTTGGTTCATTAGAATTACCGTTATCTGTTGGAATTGTTGGTGGAATTGCAAACGTTCATCCGATTGCAAAAATTTGCATGAAAATTCTCAAAGTTTCATCAGCACAAGAGCTTGCGTGTGTAATGACTGCAACTGGGCTAGCCCAAAACTATAGTGCAATTAGGGCATTATCTACAGAAGGAATCCAAAAGGGACACATGAGATTACATGCAAGAAACTTGGCAGCAGCTGCCGGTGCAAAACCTGAACAAATTGATAAAATTGTTCAAATAATGATTGAACAAAAGCAGATTTCACTAGATAAAGCCAAAGAAATTTTGTTTAATTTAGATTCGTAACTTTAAAAGAATTTGTAAATATATTTTTTAAAAATAAATGAAGTTATTATATACTAAGTTTAGAGACATATAGGAAATGTCACAAATTCGTTTTGCAATACCAAAAGGTAGCCTTGAAGAAGCAACATTCAAACTCCTTGAAAGGTCTTGGACAAAAGTAAATAGAAAAGATAGGACTTATCGAGTATACCTTGATGACCCAAACATTATAGTAAAGATGCTAAGGCCACAAGAAATACCTACACTTGTGTCTGAAGGACTGTATGATGTTGGTATCACTGGAAAGGATTGGGTAGGTGAAACCAGTGCTGATGTTGAAGCGATTTTGGATTTAGAATATGGAAAAATTCGACTGGTTGTTGCATTTCCTGACAAATACAAGTACAAAAATCTCGATGAAATGATTGCTGATTATGCAAAAAAGAAACAAACACTTCGTATCTCCTCTGAATATCTGACTACAGCATCCAAGTTTCTAAAACAATGTAAATCTTATAAAAAATATTATGGCTCCAAAGATCCGTTAATTGTAACTCCATGGCTTCGACTTGGCACAAACAAAAATGTACAGATTCATTTATCATTTGGTGCCACAGAAGCAAAACCACCTGAAGACGTCGATGCAATAATGGATGTTACTGAAACTGGAACAACACTCAAACAAAATAAGCTAAAAATTGTTGATGAAGTTCTAACATCTACAGCTCATTTGATTGCGAATAAAAAATCAATAAGGGATCCGCAAAAACGGGAAAAAATATTTGATATTGTGACTCTTATGCGTGGTGCAGTCCATGGAAGAAAATATTTACACATTTATCTCAACGTAGAAGAACAGAATCTCAAAAAACTCTTACAACAAGTACCCTCTCTTAAAAAACCAACAATAAGTCCACTTAGTGAGAAAGGATGGTATGGAATTAACACGGTGATTCTCAAGGAAGATTTTCACAAACTAATTCCAAAATTACGAAAAATTGCTCAAGGATTAGTTGTTCATGAACCGCGACAAATTCTAGAGCTAGAGGAGATTAAGCGTGATGAAGAAAATTGATGAAAATAATTCGAGTAACTAATGTTGAAAAATTTTCAGCTCAAATATTGCCTAAACAGCCTCAAAAAAATAAGTCCATAGTTGAATCTATATTAAAAAATGTACAAAAAAATGGAGATTCTTCAATAAGAAAATATGAGAAACAATTCAGTGGCGCTAAAATTACTTCATTACGTTTAACAGCAAATGAAATAAAAGATGCATTTACCAAAGTATCTAAAAATAAAATAGATGCAATACGATTAGCTAAATTAAGACTGGAAAAAACAGAGTCTGTTGTAAAATCTATCTTAAAAGACAAGACTATCAATACAGATGGAATTAAAATTTCAAAGAAATTTGTACCAATACAAAGTGTTGGATGCTATATCCCAGGCGGTTTAGCAAGATATCCAAGCTCTGTAATAATGTCTGTAATTCCTGCAAAAATTGCTGGCGTAAAAAGAATTGTCGTTGTGTCTCCTCCAAATTCAGATGGGAAAATTGATCCACTTACTGTCGTAGCTGCAGAGATCTGTGGGGCACATGAAATTTACCGAGTTGGTGGCGCTCAAGCAATCGCTGCACTGTCATTTGGTACAAAATCTATCCCCAAAGTAGATAAAATAATTGGTCCAGGTGGGGCATTTGTCACCCTTGCCAAATACATGGTTAGTGACATGACATCCATTGATATGCTTGCAGGTCCTACAGAGCTAGGAATAATTGCAGATGCATCTGCAAATCCAAAATATGTTGCACTAGATCTAATATCGCAATCAGAGCACAGCAAAGACACTTTTTGTTATCTGATAACAAATTCAGAAAAACTTGCAAAATCTGTAGATGATATCATAACTGATTTGGTCAATAAAATTGAGCGAAGTAATTTTGTTAAAACCAGTCTTAAAGAAAATGGCTTTATTGCAATATGTAAAAATAATTCTGATATGATAAATCTCGCAAATGAATTGGCCCCTGAACACTTGCAAATTATGACAAAAAATCCTAATTTCTTTGCATCTAAAATCAATTCATCTGGACTAGTATTGCTAGGACACGATACTCCTTCGTCTGCAAGTGACTACCTTTTAGGCTCAAATCATATCTTGCCTACCAATAAATTTGGCAAAACAAGAGGCTCATTATCTGTTTTAGACTTTATCAAGACAAACACTAAGGTAACTGCTTCAAAATCGGTTTTATCTAAAATTTCAAAACATATGGAAATATTTACTGAAGCAGAAGGACTTCCAAATCACTATAAGGCATTACAAGGTAGAATACAATGAAAAAAGACTGGATTGGAAAAAAGATTAAAGAATTAGATTCTATTGGTGGATACCAAAAACCTGAGATGCATCCAGATGCACTAAAACTTGATTCTAATGAAAACTATGTAATCTCTAAGCAATTTCAACAGGATCTAATTGCTAATGCCAAAAAAAATTGTGATATCCGAGAATATCCTTTAGGAGGTGTAGAACGACTGATAAACCAACTATCAAAATTTCTCAACGTACCTTCTTCTATGATTGGAGTTGGAAATGGATCAGATCAAATACTTGACTTGATACTTTCAAACTTTGCATCAAAACAAACCAAGGTTCTTACATCAAATCCCACGTTTGGGTTTTTTGAGGAACGATGTAAACTATATTCCATTCCTGTCACCGCAATTCCTTTTTCTAATAATATGACACTGGATGTAAAAGAATTTCTCAAATTATCTAAAGGCTATGATATATTGTATCTTGACTCTCCAAATAATCCAACAGGATTTCAATTTCAAAAAAATGATCTACAAAAACTAGTAAAAACTTTTGATGGGTTAATAATAATCGATGAAGCATACGGCGAATTTAGTGATTTTTCATTATCTAATATGGTAAAATCACAAGAAAACCTGATTGTTGTACAAACACTATCAAAGTCATTTGGTTTAGCCGGTTTAAGATTAGGGTATTTCATTGCAAACAAAAAATTTGCTGATGTCTTTAATCGCATCTTACAATATCCATATCCTGTAAGTACACTCACAATCGAGTCTGCAATTCTAGCATTGGAGCAGTCTGCTCAAATGAAAGATGCAGTGAAAATAATCAAAGAAGAAAGAAAAAGGATAATTGAAAATCTTAAAAAATATGAGGCATTTGAGGTATTTGATTCCAAGGCTAATTTTGTATTATTTGACGCTCATGGCTCTCACAAGAGAGTCTTTAATGCTCTTGCAGAACAAGGAATATCGATTAGAACATTAGGAAAAATTGGAAAACATGATGGATGTCTTAGAGTTACCGTTGGAACAAAGGAGATGAACTCTAAATTCTTGCTTGCAATTCGTGATCTGTTAGGATGACATTAACAAAAAAACAATCTGGAATATACATAGATGATTCTGTTTTAGATGATCTTGTTTCTGTAGATGGAATAATCTTTGATTGTGATGGCGTTTTAATCGATGTTACAAAGTCATATGATCTTACAATAGAGAAGACCGTAAAATATGTTTTAGAAAATTTCAGTCAGATTACTGATAGCATTAAAATCAATTCTGAAATTATTGACGGATTCAAATCAAGTGGTGGATTTAATGATGAAGTTGATTTAACATACGCTTCTATTCTTTCTCTAGTTGCTGCTAAAAAATTAAATAAAGATCAACATGAATTTATTTTTGATGTTATATCAAACATTGATTCTTCAGGAATCTCATCTGTTGAGAAATACATTGAAAATCTTGTAGATATTAGTAGTATTAAAAATAAATTGTCATATCCTGGAACTCATCATGATAATCCGTTATACAAAATATTTGATCAAATATTTTATGGTCCTGAATTATATTTGAAACTTTTCAAACAACCGTCTCAATTTTCAGAATCTGGTCTGATAGAAAATGATATAGTTATACTTGATCAATCCTTAATCAAAAAGATAGATAAAAAATTTACATCCAAGCCTTCTATTGTATCGGGAAGAGGAAAAGAATCTATTCGATACTCGCTTGGACATCTTTTAGATGAGTTTGATCTAAATAATTCTGCATTTCTAGAAGACGAATCAAGAGAACTTGCAAAACCTAACCCTCAATCTCTAATCCGTTCAATTGATGGAATGAAATGTAACTGCTGCATCTATGTTGGTGATTCCATGGAAGATTTCATCATGGCTAAAGAGGCAACAAAGAAAGGCTATGACACTATATTTTGCGGAATCATAGGAACCAGTAAAAACCCTCAAGAAAAACTGAAATTATTTCAGAATAATGGTGCCAAGTTGGTTTTGGAGTCTATTCATTTACTTCCGAAGGTATTAAATTTAGAATAATACAAAGTACATCTCCTGTGAAAAACATGAAACCAAGAAAAAGCTCCATAAATCGTAGTACAAAAGAAACAACAGTATCGGTATCTGTTAATTTGGACGGAACCGGAAAAACTAGTATTCAAACTGGAATTAGTTTTCTTGATCATTTGATTACTGCATTTGGAAAACATGGGATGATGGATCTAAAGGTAAATGCAAAATCAAATGATAAAATCGAACATCACTTAATTGAAGATACTGCAATTACAATTGGTTTAGCTATTGACAAAGCCTTGGGTACAAGGAGCGGAATTACTAGATTCAGCTATGCGTCAGTACCGATGGATGAGTCTTTAGCTGAGGCCTCAATTGACCTAGTAAAAAGACCATTTTGGAAACTGGTATTATCAATTAAACGAAACACAATTGAAGGTATCTCAAAAGAAGATTTAGAACACTTTTTCCAATCACTGCTTCAAAATCTAAACATCTGTGTTCACCTTACTGTAAAGTATGGAGATAATGATCATCACAAAGTAGAGGCTGCAATCAAATCACTCGCTGTAGGATTTAGGGAAGCATCTTCATATGATAAAAAACAAAAAGGCATTCCAAGTACTAAAGGTTCAATGTAATGGTCAATCTTGCAATATTTGATTACGGAGCTGGAAATATTTTCAGTCTAAAAAACTCGCTTGAAAAAGTAGGGGCGACCGTAGACGTTATTACAAATTTTGACAAACCAAACATTTACTCCGGGCTTTTACTTCCAGGAGTGGGGAATTTTGATCCTGCAATCAAAAGCATATCTAAATCACAAACTAACTTTCATGAATTTGTTAAGGACAACACCCCTGTCTTAGGAATTTGTCTTGGTATGGAAATGTTTTTTGAGAAAAGCGAAGAGGGCAATGAAAAAGGATTGGGTGTAATTGAAGGAGATGTGATTGTCCTTCCAAATTCTATGAAAGTTCCACACATGGGATGGAATAATCTGGAAATTAAAAAATCTGGTAAAATACTTGAAGGAGTACAAAACGAATCCTGGGTCTATTTTGTCCACTCGTATAGAGCAAAACCTACAAACAATGATGCAATAACGGCAGAATCTGATTATGGGATCAAGGTACCTGCAGTTGTTGAGCAAGGCAACTTTTTTGGAACCCAATTTCATCCGGAGAAATCTGGCAAAGTGGGAAAACTCATGATTCAAAATTTCTTAGATGTGTGTAAAAGATGAAAATTATTCCTGCAATTGATCTAATGAATGGCCAAGTAGTAAGACTCTACAAAGGTGATCCTAAACAGAAAACCATCTACAGTAACAATCCTGTCGAAGTAGCACAAAAGTGGGAAGCAAACGGCGCTGACATGATTCATTTGGTAGATCTTGATGCAACTCTTGGCATTGGCTCAAATTTATCCGTAATAAAAAAAATTATTGAACAAATTTCAATTCCAATCCAGGTCGCAGGTGGATTGCGAGATGAATCTATAATAACTGACGTTTCCAAAATTTGTAGCAGAGTTGTTTTAGGTACTTTAGCCTTTAAAGATAAAGACACGCTAAAAAAACTATTATCAAATCTAGGTTCTGAAAAAATTGTGATTTCAGTTGATCATCTAGATGGTGAAATAGTGATACATGGATGGCAAAAACAGACAAGTATCAAACTAATTGATGCTATGGAGGAATTTCTTTCAATGGGATTCTCTGAATTCTTGTTGACAAACGTAAGTCGTGATGGAACTATGCAGGGTCCTGATTTGGAATTCTTGTCTCAAGCATGTAAACTAGATAGTGCACATGTGATTGCAAGCGGTGGAATTTCAAACATAAAAGACGTGCAAGATGTAAAAGAGAAAAATGCATTTGGAGTTATTTTAGGCAAAGCGCTTTATGAGAAAAAAATTTCAATCCAGGAGGCAAAGCAAATAGCATGACCCTGACAAAAAGAATTATTCCATGTCTTGATGTAAAGAACGGTAGAGTGGTAAAGGGTCTTCATTTTGAATCGATCAAAGACGCTGGAGATCCTGTTGAGTTGGCTGAAAAATACAGCAATGAAGGCGCAGACGAACTAGTTTTTTTAGATATCACTGCATCTGATGAACAGAGAAAAACAATCAAGGATTTGGTTAGAAAGGTTGCATCAGTAATTGACATTCCATTTACAGTTGGGGGCGGTGTGAAATCCCTCGAAGATGCAAGAAATATTTTACTTAATGGTGCTGATAAAGTTGGGATAAACACTGGCGCAATAAAAAACCCTCATGTAATCACCGAGCTCATGGAATTGTTTGGACGGCAATGTGTTGTAATCGCAATTGATGCCAAAAGGAATTTTGAGATTCAAAAAGATAAGAACATTTTTTCTGAGAATGGAAAAAACTTTTGGTTTGAGGTCTTCATTTACGGTGGAAAAGAATCCACTGGAATTGATGTTATTGATTGGGCAAAAAAAGCTGAAAAACTTGGTGCTGGAGAAATACTTTTGACTAGTATTGATAAAGATGGAACAAAAGATGGATACGACGTCTTGTTGACTAGTGAGATTGTCAAGTCTGTATCGATTCCTGTAATAGCTTCTGGCGGTTGTGGTAAACCCGATGACATGGTAGATGTATTCAAGGAATCAAACGTAGACGCAGCTCTGGCTGCCTCCATCTTTCATTATCAAACTCATGGAATCAATGGAGTAAAAAAATATCTCAAGGACAAACAAATTCCTGTAAGATTATAAGCTATCTTTGTGATTTAGAATTATGAACAAATCTATTGATGATATTGATTTTGCAAAAAGTGATGGACTAGTTCCAGTTATTGTACAGGATGCAAAAACAAAAGATGTTTTGACACTTGCTTACTCTAACAAAGAGTCTCTGGAGCTAACTAAAAAAACCGGCAACTCTTGGTTTTGGAGCCGTTCTAGAAATAAACTCTGGATGAAAGGCGAGGAGTCTGGCAATACGCAAAAAGTAAAAGAGATTCTTGTCGATTGTGATTCTGATGCAATTATCTATCTTGTAGAGCCGTCAGGCCCTGCATGTCATACTGGTGAAAAAGTATGTTTTCACAATAATCTAAAAACCTAACAAGCAGGTTCTACATTTACACCGGGAACAACATCTTTTGTAATTTCAAAATACAAATTGTCATAATCTGTTCCTCTAAAAACAACTGCCCACTTGCCTGCTATGTCATCAACCGAACAAAGTCCTCTAGTTTTTGAAATCTGAGGTTCAATGTAATAATTGAATGCAGGTTTGTTTAATCCGTCAAATGGAACTGTCAAATATACAGAGTAATGTGTGGCATTTAGTGGTCTCATAAATGCAATCTGTCCTTTTTCAGTTTCCTTTAATCCTCCAATTACTAGAAAGATCTTTTCACCAATAGCATATTCACTTCGATCAATTTGAAATGGTCCAGATGTTTGCCACTCTCTTTCTTTTGGTGAATACTCTTTCTCTAAATTGATCTTTTCAATCTCATCTAACTTGTCTTGAATCTCTGGAAGTTCTGTATCTGGTATGATCTCCTTATCAAGGACATCCTCCACTTCGTTTGTCTCTGGCTGCATTGTACTCAGGAATATTGCAATGATTGCTACACTAATCCCTACTCCGATACCAATGCCCAGCCCTTTTTTCATACAGTCTCATTTCTAAAAATATCTAAAAACCTTCCTTACAATAGATAAATCACCACTATGTGCAATTCTAAATTACTATCAAAAATTACCCATCTTGCTGATTTTTCATTAAATAGACGAGACATCAGTATATTTTTAACGTGTAAAAGTTAAGTACTGCTTAACTTGATATTAGGATTTTTTATGTATAATTTTAAAGGAGGAATTGATCTTGGCTAGAACTTCACTAAAATGCAGAGAATGCAAAAAAGACTATGATACTGCATTCAAGTATATTTGCGATGAGTGCTTTGGACCACTCGATGTAAAATACAACTTTCCTACAATCACAAAAAATACATTTGTAAACCGTGAGCAGACATATTGGAGATATTTTGAATTACTGCCAATAGAGAGTAGATCAAACATTGTTAGCATTGGTGCTGGAATGACTCCTCTTATCAAAGCTGATAATCTTGGAAAAAAATTAGGACTAAACAATCTTTACATCAAAAACGATTCTGTAAACCCAACATTTTCATTCAAAGACAGACCTGCCGGTGTTGCAATATCAAAGGCAAAGGAATTTGGACTATCTGCTGTTGGTTGTGCATCAACTGGTAATTTAGCATCTGCTACTGCAGCACATGCTGCAAAGGCAGGACTGCCATGTCATGTATTTGCACCAAGCAACATTGAGATGGCAAAGATTGCTCAGGCATTATCATACGGTGCAAACTATATCGCAGTGGACGGTACATATGATGATGCAAACAGAATAGCTGCACAAATAGGTGACAGCAAAGGAATTGGTGTTGTCAATATTAACATGCGCTCTCACTATGTAGAAGGCTCTAAGACATTTTCATTTGAAGTTGCAGAACAACTTGGATGGCAGGTACCTGATCAGCTAATAGTTCCAGTAGGTAGTGGCGCAATGCTTAATGCAATTTGTAAAGGATTTGAAGAATTGCAAACCGTATCATTGTTAGATGATGTATCAAACATGCACATGATTGCAGCACAACCACATGGATGTGCTCCTATCGTTGATGCATTCAAGAAAAACTCCAAAGAGGTCATCCCTGTAGAGAATCCTGACACCATAGCAAAGAGTCTTGCAATAGGTGATCCAGGAGATGGGAGATATGTTTTGAAGAGATTAGCGCAGTATAACGGATTTGCAGAGGAATGCGATGATAAAGAAATCCTTGATGCAATACTCCTTTTGGCACAGACTGAGGGGATATTTACCGAGCCTGCAGGAGGCGTATCTGTATCTGTACTCCAAAAGATGGTAGAGCAGGGAAGGATTGACAAAAACGATAAGGTAGTATGTTACGTTACTGGCAATGGTTTGAAAGCAACTGAGGCAATAATGCAAGTCTTGAAAAAGCCTACAGTGATGAAGGCAGACATTGCAGAGATTTCGGCGGTAGTAAACTAGAATGGCAAACATCACATTTACGATTCCCTCTGTGCTAAATCATGGTGGCGGGGAGAAAAAAACCAATGTCTCAGCTGAATCACTTGCTGATGCATTTTTGAAAATCTCTGAAATAATGGGCGATGACTTTAAGCGCCGAGTACTGGAAGGGGATGGAACTCCACGTTCTCTAATTAACATCTACATTAATGGAAAGAATTCTAAATTTTCTAATGGCATGGAAACCACACTTAATGATGGCGATGAAGTTTACATATTGCCTGCAGTAGCAGGCGGATCAGACGAGTTATCAAAAAAAGAACTAGACAAGTTCTCTCGTCAGGTAATGCTTGAGGAGATTGGATACAATGGACAGCTGAAACTAAAAAATTCTAAAGTGTGCGTTGTTGGAGTAGGTGGACTAGGCAATCCAATCACTACAAGACTTGCTGCAATGGGGGTTGGAACTCTACGAATTGTTGATAGAGATGTAATTGAATTATCTAACTTGCATAGACAGACAATGTTTGATGAGGACGATGTTGGCCAAGTCAAAGTAGAGGTTGCTGCAAGAAAACTCCAGAAACTAAATCCTGATTGTAAAATTGAAGCGCTTGCTGTTTCTGTAAATGATTACACTGCACTAGAAGTAGTTGAAGGATGCGATGTTGTAGTTGATGCACTTGATAGTGTCAATGCTAGATATGCTCTAAATAAGGCATGTGTAAAGTTTGGAATACCTTTTGTGACAGGTGCTGCAGTAGGAGTATCGGGACAGATATTTACAATACTTCCTGGAACTAGTGCATGTTATCACTGCATGTTTCCATCACTTGATGAGGATACAATGCCTACATGTAGCCTTGAGGGAGTGCATCCATCTATCTTGTCCATAGTTGGTGGAATCGAGGTAGCAGAGGCAGTCAAAGTGATCACTGGCAAAAAGCCCAGTCTTTCAGATAAAATACTGCATGTAGATATTGAGAATCTTGACTTTACTAGTACTCGAACATTTCGGGCAGAGGAGTGTCCTGTGTGTGGATCTGGAAAAAAAGAGGAGACAGTAAAAGAAGAATTGATTTTAGAAGAACTGTGTGGGCGAAATCAAGGAAAAAGAACCTTCTCAATAACACCTACCAGTACATTTGATCTTGATGTGGATATGGTAACTGGAATTGCAAAGCAGAAGGGATTCCTAATTGAGAACCAGGGAGAATTTGGATTGTCACTTCGAACAAATGATCTGTCAGTTAACTTTATGAAAAAAGGCTCTGCAGTAATTGTAGGACCAAAAGACGAACAAGCCGCCGTATCTCTATACAAGGAATTGTTAGGAGAAATCACGCAACCAGCAAATTAATTATCTTGCATGAACCAATAATATCATGAATAGATTAATTCTTCTTTCATTTGCATTTTTGTTATTTCCACTAGGTAATGTCTTTGGTGCAACGCAGACAAATCTTGGCGATGACATCTTTGTGTTTGTGCAGACAAGCATAAGAAATTCTGATGGTACTCTGGTTGTGTATCTAGAATCATCCAAGTTTACAAACTTTAATGCAACTGCACTGGAATTCTTTTTGGACTATGAGGCAACTCGTGGGAATAATCCCGTAATTACAATTGATGAGCAAAAATTTCAGGTAATCCGTAGAATGCAATCCCAGTCATTTGATTCAGAAGGGTTAGTTGCAAGCACCATACTTTCTGATAATCTGGATGGGAAATTTACTGTCCTTGCAAGATTTGCTCATGATGGATATACTATCTCTCCTGGAGATAGTTTGGAATCCATATGGACCTTTGTTAGACCTGTATCCTAGCTTCTTTTTGTCAGTAACGTTCCAACACCTATGGCAAAGAACACTATCAACGGAACAAATCTGTACGGCTGGTTTGTTTCAATTGTAAAACCTGTGAGAAACGGCGCAACCAACAATGTTCCCATAATAAGTATCATTACCGACTCTGCGTTTCTTACCTTTTTGATTGAGGCGATAAACAATCCAAAAATTAACGGAATTAAAAATGATAAAACAATTCCATCAAACCTTAATTGGTATGCAAATGAAGTAAAACCAATCATAAACTCTTGGTAGCTAAATCCCTCACTTCGTCCTGAAACGTTAATTCCTAAACTAACAACAACTAATACACTAACTAATACAATTACAAGATACGACAACAAAATTAGCATCTTTTTCTTTCTAGTCATTTCTGATCTAATGATAAAAAAGATTGACATTGGCAAAAATACTAACGTAATTGGTTTTGCAAGTGATGATAAAATATATGCCACAGGCGATAGGGGCCAGAATCTGTACATCAAATACAGAGACAACAGATAAAACAAAATCCAAAAGTTCTCATAGGTTGCAGATGTGTCATATGTCAAAAACAAATTACTTTGTAACATTATGACTAGCGCAACAATACCTGCAAATCTCTTATTTGCTATTTTAGATGTGATAACATATGTAAGTAAAAGAAGAGATATGCTAGCTAAAAATGGAATTATTCTGATATTGTCAAATAATGTAATTGAGCTTGATAGGAAAAAAAACTTCAATGGAACATCAAATGACCTAAAAGACTTTTCCAGCGATTGGTTCTCTGCCTTTTCTTTTACTCCTTTGTAATCCTCCCAACTTTCTTCAGATCTTAATTCTCCTACCGAACCAATTATGTAAATGAAAAGTAATATGCCAACTACTATCAGTGATGTTTTTTTTGAGATTTCAAATTTGTAGATTTTATTCAAAATTTTTGTTAGTGACTTTGGAAGCTTTTCTTTAATATGGAGAAAATAACCTACAAAAATAATTAAATTAACTGCAATTAGTGGGCCTGCCCATATTCCAGTCTCAAAAGGTTTGGGGCCAACTGGAACAACACCTAGACTTTCTAAATCTGAGACATTTTGTGAGCCTGATAAAATAAGTGCAGGAAAAACTATGGAAATCGAGCTAATTATTACAACTGATAAAGTAGCCAGAAAGACTATCAATGAAACCGAATTTGTCCTTATCTGAAAGCTCATCCTATGTTGATTTGAAAAGTATCTATTTTATCTTTTAAAATTATACAGTCTGGATTCTAAATCATTATATTATTTCCTTCGATCAAGTTTGTAATGATTGATCTTTCTTCATTAAAGCAATTTGATTCAAAGGGCATGTATCAGGTATATGACAAATGGAATCAAATCTCTCGCGAGTCTTATAATGCTGATTATGAGATTGCTGATTTTTCTGACATTGATAATATTGTATTTGCCGGCATGGGCGGCTCAGGTGCAATTGGTGATTTCTTATCATCAATTTTATCAAATGATGACATTCACGTATCTGTTACAAAAGGTTATCATCTGCCAAAGACTGTTGATTCAAAAACACTTGTAATAACTACCAGCATTTCAGGAGATACTGATGAAACACTATCTGTACTGGACTCTGCAAAAAAGACTGATTGTAAAATTATTGCGTTTTCTTCTGGCGGAAAAATGGAATCATTTTGTTCAAAAAATTCTATTGAACATAGGAAAATTCCGGCAATTCATTCACCACGCGCATCGTTTGTTGTATATCTTTATTCGATACTAAAAATTCTGGGACCTATAACCCCTGTCTCAAAACATGACATTGAAGAATCTTTTACAAAAATGGATGACACTAAAAATAAGATATCATCATCAAACCTTACAGAGAGCAATCCTGCATTATCTTTGGCTCGCTGGATTGACGGAATTCCACTAATTTACTATCCGTGGGGTTTACAGCCAGCTGCAATACGTTTTAAAAACATGCTACAAGAAAATTCCAAGACACATGCAATAGCTGAAGACGTAGTCGAGGCATGTCATAACGGCATTGTATCTTGGGAAAAACACTCAAACGTAGTCCCAATTTTACTGCGCGGAAAAGACGATTACATCAAAACCAAAGAAAGATGGGATATCCTAAAAGAATACTTTGAAGAGGCTGAAATTCCATACAGGGAAATCTTTAGCGTAGATGGCAGTATATTCTCAAAGCTGATAAATCTCATATACTTGCTTGATTATTCCACAATTTACTATTCTATAAGGCAAAAAGTAAACCCTTCAACTGTAGATTCTATAAAATTTGTCAAAGAACGTCTCTAAAGCGATATCCTTATAAAGTAATATACCGTACCAGTACTGTACACCATATATGTGTTGCCAATGGAACTGACAAGACAAAAGATTGCAGAAATACGCAGGAAAATAGAGCAAAAAGACTCTGTATTTGCCGAGAAGAGATATCTTGATTCTATGTGTAATATATCAAAAATTATTGGACGTGAGATAGAATCTGAAAAGATTCTTTCAAGCATAATGAGTTTACAGGACGGCTTTGTTGTTCCCTTTGTATCAGTTTATGGAAGAAGCGGATCTGGAAAATCTACTGTTGTAAAGTTTGTCTGTGAAAATTTATCTGATGTAATATCGTATAGATTTGTAAATCTACGTAAAGTACAAACAATATTTGGTTGTGCTAACTTGATTTTGGGAAATCTTGGTAGCACATCTCTTTCAAGTGCAGTTGGACTAAACAAGGCAGTTGACTGCATACAATCTCAAATAGAATTAATTTTAGAGCAAGAGCAAAAAAAGTATTTTGTGTTAGTACTTGACGAGTATGACGTGATATTTTCTGACTCTCGTGGAAATCCATCTGACTTTGTATACAAGCTGTTACAGATGGAGGAGAACCTGCGCGAGAAAGACAAGTGGCTTTGCATGATTAGCATATCAAACAACGCATTGCAAGAGTATGATCTTGATGATCGTGTCAAGTCAAGAATGGGTTCGACTTATGTCTCGTTTTCTCCTTATTCCAAATCAGATATACTTGGCATACTGCAGGACAGATCCGAGAGGGCATTTAAAATTCCTGTACATAAAGACGTGTTAGAATACTGTTCTTCTTTATCATCATCTGATCACGGCGATGCAAGAAGGGCACTGGACTTGCTGCGAACTGCAGGCGAGATATGTGATGGAACAATTACTAGAGAAAACATAGACTCGGCGCTAAAACTATTACAAAAAGACCGGGCCTCTGAAATTCTAGCCTCTTCTACATACCACATGAGGTGTGTGGCAGCCTCTATCTGCAGTCTGGCAATACTTGGCGAGCAGCCATGGAGTGCTACATCTGCAATATACAAAAAGTATAGCGATATGGTAGCTAAAAATGAAAAGCCACTCTCTTACCGTCGAGTATCTGATTTGCTAGTAGAGCTTGAGAATTCTGGCCTGGTCGTATCTCGTGCCTACTCTAGAGGACGGCATGGCTATGGAAAGGAGTACAAGCTAAAGATATCGCCTGAGTTGGTTGGGCCTTCCATAGGCAAGGAGTGGTTTGATGGAGTAATTCGTGATAAAGAAATTCAAGATGAACTGGAAGATCTTAAGAAAAGTCTGGGGCCAAAACGAGCAAACATGATTGCCCGATATGCAAAAATGATGTCTGATTAAACTACAATTAAAATTCAAGAAAAACATCTGTTTTTTATGAAGATAGGGCTCTTGGTTCAGCGCTTTCCTGGAGGGGGGGCTGAAAAATATGTAGAAGAGATTGCAGCCAGACTATCCAAAGAAAAAATTGACGTTACTGTAATCACATCTCAAAACGATCACGATGATTCAAAATATGATTTTAAAATAATCCGTCTGCCAAGCTTCTTTAAGATTGGAGAGTACAATATTTGGAGAGGGCTTGAAAAAATACTAAGACAAGAAAAATTTGATGTCATTCATACAAACACATATGGGTACTATCACTCTGACAAGGCAGCGCGCCTGAAAAAAAAACTAGGATACAAGCTTGTAATGACAAGCCATGGGTTTACCGGGATGGACTTGCACAAGCTAAAAAAACAAAAAATAATTTCGCAAAGCTCACCGTTTGATTTTCTTCGCGAGATTTATGACGATAAGATTGGCAAGAAGACTTTGCTTTTGTGTGATCACCTAATTGCGTTATCTCAGTACGATTATGACTTTTACAAAGAGATAGGAGTAGACGAATCAAAGATTAGCATAATTCCACCAGGAGTATCTGATGTGTTCTTTGAAGACGCTACAAAGATTGATCTTAAAGGGGATCCTATCCTTTTGTCAGTAGGGCAGCTGAGCTGGATTAAAAACCAAAAGATGATGATTAATGCAATGCCTGAATTAATAAAACAAAAACCTAACGCACATCTGTATCTTATAGGCCCTGATGGTGGCGAGCAAAGCAATCTGAAGCGGTTATGTCATGAACTAAAAATCGATAATCATGTTTCATTTTTAGGTACAAAAACACCTAAAGAAATTAGGGATTACATGAAATCATCTGATTTGTTATTGCAGACGTCTTATGCTGAGGGGTTGAGTACTGTTTTACTGGAATCTGCATCTTTGGGATTGCCGTTTGTCACTACTCCTGCGGGGGGAAATCAACATCTTTGTGAACTGGGATTTGGGAGTTTAATCTCTTTTGATGATACTTTAACTCAAAAAACCATGCAAATTATTGATGAAAAAGACAAATTCGAAAGTATGAATAATAGAAATGTGAACTCACATTATTCATGGTCAATAATTTTTCCAAAAATCTTTGAATCATATAAAAACTTAGTTTGAATTTAATCTCAAACTATGACAAAACGCTTATGATGTATTCCATCTACTTCTGATTTACAGATGAAAGCAGTAATTTTAGCAGGTGGATTTGGAACTAGAATTAGTGAAGAGACTCATCTTAAACCAAAACCTATGATTGAGATAGGAGGAAAACCAATCCTTTGGCATGTTATGAAAATTTATTCTTCATATGGTATTAATGATTTCATAATTTGTTGTGGTTACAAAGGATATATGATAAAAGAATATTTTGCAAATTATTTTCTTCATATGTCTGATGTTACATTTCATCTGTCTGATAATAAGATGGAAGTACATCACAAACATGTTGAACCATGGACAGTTACTTTAGCTGATACTGGTTTAGAAACTATGACTGGTGGAAGATTAAAAAAAGTAAAAGAGTATGTTGAAGACGATGCTTTTTGTTTAACTTATGGTGATGGTGTTGCCGATGTCAATATCTCTGAATTAATTAATTTTCATAAGCAAAAAAATACATTTGCTACAATAACTGCTGTTCAACCTCCTGGGAGATGGGGGAATTTAGAAATACATGATAATAAAATATCTCAATTTAAAGAAAAACCAACTGGTGATGGAAATTGGATAAATGGGGGATTTTTCATATTTGAGCCTGCTATTTTTGAATTTTTACAAAATGATTTTACAATATTAGAACAAGAACCGTTACAACAACTAACTAAAAAAAATCAACTATCTGCTTTTAAGCACACAGGATTTTGGCAACCATTAGATACGTTACGTGATAAAAATATGCTTGAAGAACTCTGGCGACAAAATAAGGCTCCTTGGAAAATATGGAAATGAATAATGATTTTTGGAAAAATAAAAAAATACTTCTAACTGGCAATACTGGCTTCAAAGGAAGTTGGTTAAGCCTATGGTTAAAAAAATTAAATACACAAGTGATAGGATTTTCAAAATCAATTCCTACTCAACCTAGTATGTTTGAATCTGCTAACGTAAACAATGTTATGACAACTGTTTTTGCTGACATACGAGATCAAGAAAAACTCTCACAAACTATAGAAAAATTTCGACCTGAAATCATTATTCACATGGCAGCTCAATCAATCGTAAAAAAATCATATGTTGAACCTCATGAAACCTATACAACAAATGTTTTAGGCACTCTAAATCTTCTTGAATCTGTAAGAAAAACTAATTTTGTAAGAGTAGTCCTCAATGTTACAAGCGATAAATGTTATAAACCACTTCCATTAGGACGACCATTCAAAGAGGATGATCCTTTAGGAGGATTTGATCCATATAGCAGTAGTAAAAGCTGTTCAGAATTAATTACAACCTCTTATAGAAAATCCTTTTTAATTCTGAAAATTTTGAAAATCATAAAATTGCATTAGCTTCTGCAAGAGCTGGAAATGTAATAGGTGGAGGTGATTGGGGTTCTGGAAGACTAATACCTGATATTGTGCGAGGATTTTTGGAAAATAAAAAAATTGAAATTAGAAACCCTAATGCTATCAGGCCTTGGCAACATGTCCTAGATCTTCTTCGTGGATATCTTTTGTTAATTGAAAAGCTTTGGGATGATGGACAACAATTTTCAGGCTCATGGAATTTTGGTCCTGACACGAAGGAAATTCAACCTGTTAGTTGGATTGTTCAAAAATTAAATTCAAAATGGAATTTTAATATTGAGACATTAAAACAAGAATCATTTCATGAAGAACAAAAACTTTTTTTAGATTCTTCAAAATCACACACTGAACTTGGTTGGCAACCTAAATTTGATTTAAACACAACTTTAGATAAAACAATTGAATGGTATGACAAATTTAGAACAAATCAAAATATGAATGAAATAAGTAATAAACAACTTGATGACTATATTGGATTAGAAAATGTTATTTCGTGAAACTAAATTATCTGGCTCATTTGTGATCTCTTTAGAAAAAAAAAGTGATCATAGGGGATTTATGACTAGAGTATGGGATAAAAATATTTTTTCAAAAAAAGATCTAGCATCTAAAATAGTAAATTGTAATATTTCATTTTCAAAGAAGAAAGGCACAATCCGTGGTTTGCATTACCAAATATCTCCTTACAGAGAAGATAAATTAATTCGTTGTACTAGAGGGAGTATCTTTGACGTGATAATTGATCTTAGACCAAAATCTTCTACCTACAAAAAATGGTTTGGAATTAAATTACAATCATCTGACTACAAATTACTTTTTGTTCCAAAGGGATTCGCACATGGATTTCTAACTTTAGAGGATGAAACTGAGGTATTTTATCAGAATTCTGAATATTATATGCCTAAATATGAACGGGGAATAAGATGGGATGATGATGAATTTTGTATAAAATGGCCTATTTCAGTCACAACTGTTTCTAAAAAAGATAAGTCATGGAAGAAATTTTCAGAAATTTCTAGAACAATCAAATAACTTCATGAGAACAAATAGGAAGGTTAATGGATAAAATCATATCAAATTCAAATATGGTTAAAATATGCAGTTCACAGTTTAATTTTCAATATAGAAATAGAATTCATCTTCCATATAGTATTGGAACACTTGTATCATATATTAAAAGTAAAAAAGAATTGGAATCAAATCTTTATTTTGAAAAAACATTTGTCTTTAGGAATTATGTGGATGAATATATTAAAAAATCTCGAGATTGTGATATCTTACTATGTTCATGTTATGTATGGAACTGGGAAATAACTACATATCTGGCCAAAAATGTAAAAGAACAAAATCCAGATTGCACAATCATCTTTGGTGGTCCGCATGTGCCAAATAATGATCCAGAATTCTTTGCAAAATACCCGTTTGTAGATATTCTGGTACATGGTGAAGGTGAAATTACTCTTGAACAAATTCTATATGCATATCTAAAAGATAAAAATTATGAAAACATTGAAGGAGTGGAAACTAGATATTTTAAAAACCCGCCACGAATTAGAATCAGTGATTTTTCTAGCCTTCCATCTCCATACTTGACAGGAATAATTTGGGAATTAGTAGATAAGAATTCAAATGTAGAATGGATTGCAGCGTGGGAAACACTGCGGGGATGTCCTTATGGATGTACCTTTTGTGACTGGGGTAGTGCAACTGCAACTAGAATGACTAAATTTGATGAAGAAAAACTAATAAAAGAAATAGAATGGTTTGGTAAAAACAAAATTCCTTACATTGATTGTTGTGACGCAAATTTTGGCATTTATCAGGAACGTGATATGAAAATTGCTACAAAGCTAAAAGAAGTTGCAAAATCCACTGGCTATCCAGAAACATTTCATCCTACATTTGCAAAATTTTCCTCAGAAAAAATTATACCAATAGCTAAGGAATTACAAGATGCAGGGATTCTAAGAGCAGTTACATTGTCAGTTCAATCCATGGATCCTGCTACATTAAAGATCATTAAACGTGAAAATATCAAATTTAAAAAATTTTCTGAATTAACTGAAACATTTGACAAGGAGGGATTGCCTACTTACACTGAAATTATTATGGGGTTGCCAGGAGAAACAATTTCTAGTTTTAAAGATGGATTAGAAACAATAATTTCTGATACAAAAATTGGCTCAATTTACATTTACAATTGCGGTGTATTTCCCAATGCGCCTATGGCTGAACCAAGCTATATTCAAAAATACAAGATTAAAAAAATCAAATCTCCAATTTTCTTACAACATTCTGATATAAACAATAGAGGAATGCAGGAATTTGAAGAAATTACAACCGGTTCGTTTTCTTTTGACATAGATGATATAAAAAAAATGTATCTTTACGCATGGCTTGTTCAAACATTTCACAATCTTGGAATAATGGAGTATGTTTCAAACTTTTACAATCAAATGTATGATTTGAAATTTATGGATTTTTTTGATGTTCTATTAGAGTACTGTCAAACCCAAAAAAGCATATTTTCAGACGAGTATCTCAAAGTTAAAGAAATAATCAATAAAGGATACTCTGGACATGGATGGAATCATCATGATCCTAGATTAGGAAATATCTTGTGGCCAATTGAGGAGGCTTCGTGGGCTAGATTGGCATGGGATAAAGAAGTATTAGAAAAAGAGATCCATTCTTTTCTTATCTACTTTGAAGAAAAAATGGGAAAAAACAATCCTAAAATGGTCTTAAATGATCTAGCTAAACTAAGCGTTTTTCTCTTAACTACAAGAAATGATAACAACAAAATAAAATCTGCGCAATTTAATTTTGATTGGAAGGATTTTTTTAGCAATAAAGAAAAACTAAAAAAAATTTCTACAACATATTATTATGAAAATAAAGTTATTGAAAATGATTCAATCTCTTGGTGTTGGAAAACAATATTTTTTGGAAGACCAAACCAAAAATATAAAATCCATCTAAGCCAATTAAAAGAAAAGGAAAACTTTTTAATACAAAAATGACGCTACCTGAATTTTATAAAAATAATGATAAAAATATTTGTCTTATGAGTATTGATAAATCTCTTTCCAAAAAGAGTAAGGACTGGTTTCTTCATGCATTTGATTATCAATATTCCTATCATTTTACCTGGTTAGGAATTCCTATCATTCAATTTCCACAAGATATCGTAGCTATTCAGGAGCTAATTTGGAAATTAAAACCAGATTTGATCATAGAAACTGGAATAGCTCATGGAGGTTCTTTAATTCTCTCTGCATCTATTTTGGATTTAATTGGAAATGGAATTGTTCTTGGAATAGATGTCGATATTAGAGATCATAATAAAAAGATCATAAATCAACATCCACTTAAAAAAAGAATTCAAATGATTGAGGGATCTTCAACTAGTAAAAAAACCATCAAACAAGTTTACAAAATAGCTGAAAATAAAAAGAAAATTCTTGTTTTACTTGATTCAAAACATACTGAAAATCATGTGCTCAAAGAGTTATTGGCATATTCACCACTAGTTCAAAAAGGAGGTTACATAGTAGTTTTCGATACTATGATAGAGGAAATGCCAAAAAATTATTTTAAGAATAGACCGTGGGATAAAGGTAATAATCCTAAAACTGCTGTTAGGAAATTTTTAAAATCAGATAAAAGATTTAAAATTGATAAAGCTATTGAAAAGAAATTATTGATAACATCTTGTCCTGATGGATTTCTAAAGTGTATTAAATAATGAGAGATAAAATGACAAAATTCACTGTTATAGGTTCAAAAGGGTTTATTGGCTCTAATTTGATTAGTTATTTTAAAAACAAAAATTTTCAATATCAGAATTTTGATGACTTGAATAATATTCCACATGATAAAAATTTAGGTCATGTGATTTTTTCAATAGGTCTTACATCTGATTTTCGTGAAAGACCATTTGATACAGTAAACTCACATGTTTGTGAACTAATAAAAATTCTTAAAAATGTACAATTTGATTCATTTCTTTACTTATCATCTACTCGAGTATATCAAAATTCAAAATCTACCGAAGAAAAAAATGATCTAATTGTTAACTCAAATAACAAAAATGATATCTACAACATTTCAAAAATTTTAGGTGAATCTGTTTGCCTTAATAGTAGAAATAAAAATGTAAAAATCATTAGATTATCAAATGTTGTAGGCAATAATTTCACATCTGATGATTTTCTTCCATCCTTAATCAAAAATGCAGTAAATGAAAAAAAGATAACTCTCAATTCAAGTATGGATAGTGAAAAAGACTATGTGTTAATTGACGATGTTGTAGAAATTATCCCAAAAATTGTTACTAAAGGAACTCAAACAATATACAATGTGGCTAGCGGAAAAAACATTAAAACGAAAGAAATTATATCAAAATTAATTAAAATTACTGGTTGTACTGTAGAGGAAAATGATACGACCTTAATCAAATTTCCAAAAATTTCTATTGATTCATTAATCTCCGAATTTCAATTTTCCCCTACAAATTTAGTAGATAGATTAGAATACCTAGTAACGCAGTATGAAAATTACAGGAACAAGTAAAATGGTTTATGAAAATTTTGAAAGGGGAAATTTAAGAAGACGTCATTATGAAGAATTTAAAAAATTATCAGAAGATAAAATTCACATTCTTTTAGCATGTTTTCCTAAGAGCGGATCCTCTTATTTGAGAGAATTAATTCATAATCTTCCTGACATGGAACAAGTTAATCTATTACCTGGTTATGATAGACGAGAACAAGAATTAGCTACTGACGAATTAATCTTAAATCATAGTAAAAATTATGTTGCACAACATCATACTCGATATTCACAAATAACCGAAATTTTAATGGATAACTTTCGATTACAACCAGTAATCTTGGTTAGAAACTTATTTGATGTTGTAGAAAGTATTCATGATCATTTTTTTCGTGAAGGGATTATAATGCCTTTTAATTTTGTTCCAGATGAAATTCTAAAATGGGAAAAATCTGAAATTGTAAATTTTATTACAGATATGATTATTCCATGGTATTTTAATTTCTACGTTTCTTGGTATCATAGAAATAACAAACTTCTAGTTACATATGATGATGTTACACAAAATACAGGAGATGTATTACAAAAAATTATAGATTTTACACATATTTCATGCTCAAAAAAAGATATTGATAACTCAATAGAATGTTCTTCTAAATTGAATACTAGACTTAACAAGGGAGTATCTGGAAGAGGTGAAAAACTTTCAGACGATGTTAAAAATAAGATTATTTCAATGTCAAAATATTATAAAAAAATTGATTTTTCACCTATAGGACTTTAAATAATACATATTATTTTTAACTAGTTCATTATTTTCAATTTAATTGACAAATCCAGAGGTAACTATAGCAATTCCTGTATATAATGGAGATCAATTTATAGAAAAACGAATTGAATCTATAATTTCACAGACTTACCAAAATTTTCAGTTAATAATATCTGATAATGCATCTACAGATTCAACATCTAAAATCTGTAAAAAATTTTCTGAATCAGACACTAGAATATCTTACATAAGACAAGAAAAAAACATTGGTTCATTAGAGAATTTTAATTTTCTAATCCGACAAGCGTCAGGAAAATATTTTGTTTGGGCAGCAGTTGATGATTTTTGGCTTCCAGAGTTTTTAGAAAAAAATGTCAAAATTTTAGAAAATAACTCTTCATTGGTAGGAAGTATTAGTAAAATACAATATTTTGATGAGTATGGGCCTATATCTCAAACCAAAAAATCTGATACTGTATTGAGAAACTATTCATATGATAACTATCCAAAATCTAATGATTCTGAAGATCTGATTAATTTTTACCTTCGATTAGATCGTGCTGAAAATATGTATGCAGTTTATCGATTTAATTCAATAAAAGGAAAATATCTTAGAAATATGATTTCTACTGATAAAGCAATTATTCTTGAATTACTAAAAGATGGCAAAATTTTCATCATTGATGAAATTCTAATGCATAGATATGCTGGAGGAATGTCTACTAACCATCGAGGAATTGATAGAATTATACTTTTTAATTCTTATGGACAACTGGGTTTTCTTTTTCCATTATTGCCGTTCACTTTTTGGTTCATTAAAAATATTGGACTAAAATTATTTTTAAAAAATATTAATTATTTTATTTCAAAAAATCTTGAATTACATAAAGTCGTCAGACAATATTTAAAAATTAAATATTTTTACAAGCATGGTATGTTTTTACCAAATCGTACTAAAAATATTACTTCAAAAATCAAAAAACTAATTGAAACAAATCAATCTCAATTAAATCAACTAAATATAATCATGAACAATTTTTCTGATAAAGATTTATTGATAAAAAATGAACTAGACTCAATTTTGAATAATGTTGATAATAATTTAAATCCTAAAACTTTCAAGCAATTTTTAGATTACTCCATAATTAATACTAGAAATGATCTTATTAATGCATTTACATTTTATAACAAATATTTAGTTGATTCATATAAAATACTTCAAGAACAAAAAAAAAATATACACGAAGCTTTACAAAAAGTTAAAAAACTCAATGAAATTAAATGACTAAAACTATTTTATTTTTACCAAGTAATGGGAATCATGTTAAAATCTTCCATCCAATTATCGATGCTATTAAAAAAAATTATGATTTTTTATTTCTTACTCAAGGAACATACAAAGACGAGGGCGCTGAAAATGAACTAAATCGTCTCAAAATTCCATACAAGACTGTAGATGCATACCCAAAACTAGATCCCAATATGATTTTTGAACAGGAAAATATTGGCTTATTGATAGTTGGAAATGATTTTGATATTCTTCCACAATGGTTTATTAATATAGCCAAGAAAAAACGAATTCCATCTATTTTAATTCAAGATGGTTTGCTACTTGATGTGATTCCACTTAATAATGATGTTTTTCATCAAATTCAATTTTTAAAAACTATAAAATCTAAAAAACTATCAAAATTATCTTTAAAGTTGAAACTCTCAAAACAAATCAGAAAAATAAGCTATGGTCAGGCTGGATGTACACAAATACATGTTTGGAGTGATTCAGACAAAAAATATCTTATTAAGAAAAAAATCCCTGAAAACTCTATTTATGTTATTGGTAATGTAAAATCTTTTAATCCTAAAACAATTAGTCATCAAACTCAGAATGAAAATTCATTTATTTTATATGCTTCTACTGATCTAATTCAAACAAAAATTTTAGAAAAAAAAAGAGTCATCAAAACTGTCGATGAAATTTGTAAAACCATCACTTTAATTCCAAAAATGAAATTAATGATTAAACCACATCCAATTGAAAAAAAACAATTCTATGATGATTTTGAGAAAAATTATACTCCTGTAGTAAAGGTTACATATGAAGATGTAAGTACACTTATTAGCAAATCAATATTTTTGATTACAAATTTATCAGCAGTTACATTTGAAGCATTATTCCAAAAAAAACAAGTGATTATTTACTTGCCTGAGTTGGAAAAAATTGTGAAATGTGATTCTTTTCCATTTGATTTGATCAAACAAGGTATTATTCTTTATGCAAAAACTCCCAAAGAACTATTGGAAAAAATTCAACTTCTTAGAGACAATTCTTTTAACTTTACATCTTCCCAAATAGATGTTATTAATAATTATCTTGGTCAAATGGATAACCCTGTCTCAAAAATTACTCAATCAATTAATGAAATAATGATGTTAAAAGATACTCGTCAACAAAGAGAAGGTGCTGATCTCTAAATGCAAAAAAAACATGTTTTAGTTGTTGGATGTGGAAATTTAGGAAGCAGACATCTTCAAGGGATTGTAAAAATATCTTCCCCACTTGAAATTTCAGTTGTAGAACCTAATCAAAATTCTATTAATATTGCTAAAGATCGTCTAAATGAAGTTCCAGAATATCATCATACAATTTCTTGGTATGATGATGTTTCTAATATTTCTCAACCTAGTGATTTAGTGATAGTTTCTACAAATTCATTAGGTAGATCTACTCTTATTCAACAACTCTTAAAAAATAATCACTCACGATTTTTGATTGAAAAAATTGTTTGCCAATCAAAAGAAGAATACGAATCTTTACTAAAGGAATTATCAATTCATAATGCAAAAGGATGGGTTGATACCAGTAAAAGATATTTTCCATTCTATATGGCACTGAAGGAGAATTTTTCTCAAAAAAAACCAGTTCATTTTTCTGTAAAAACTGGAAATATAGGTTTGGGCACAAATGCAATTCATTTTCTTGATCTATTTTTGTGGTTTACAAATTCAACACACATTGAATTAACTGAAAATCTCCATAATGAAATTCTTCAAAACAAGAGAGGTAAAAATTTTGTAGAATTTGCAGGAATCATTAATGGAAAATCTAATTCAAATTCCACCATAAATATCACCAGTTCATTATCTGAAAATTTACCAATTCTTGTAGATATTGAGAGTGAAGACAAACAAATTACTATAGATGAAACTAATCAAAAGATAATCAAATCTGAAAATCTACCAAACATTCCATTCAAATGGATGCTTCAAAGCGAGCTAACCTCTTCTATTGTTATGGATATATTGAAAAATGATGACTGTCATTTACCTAGTGTTCAGGATTCTTTTGTTTTACATACTGAATTATTTCGTATATTCAATAATCACATTAATAAAATTCAAAACAAACAACCATCATTATGTCCAATTACTTGAGTGAATAACATGTTATACGATGAACTGTTAAACATAAAATCAATCAATCTAAGGGATAAATCTGTTTTAGTAATTGGTTCAGGATTAATTGCAGAACAATACGCATTAGCCTTGAAGTCATTTGGAATATCCAAGGTTACAATATTATCAAACACAAAAGAGAATGTAGCTAAATTATGCTCAAAATTTGATTTTACTCCACTTAGTGGAGGCTTTGAAAAGAATCTACCAAATATACCAAAACAGGATCTGGTAATAATTGCAACCCCAATTTCTCTTTTATTACCGTGTCTTGAATCTGCACTTGAAAGTTCTCAAACAAACATTCTAGTTGAAAAACCAGGAAGTCTTTATCGCAAAGAGTTTCAGCCAATTATAGAAAAATACAGTTCTGCAAAAATTCGTATTGGATATAACCGTCTACTTTATCCAAATTTACTACGTCTGAAAGAATTAGTACAAAATGATGGTGGAATTACTTCTTGCAAGTTTACATTAACTGAATGGACTCACAAAATAAATTTTGAAAAAGATTCATCTGATGTCTATGCTAGATGGGGAATTGCAAACACACTGCATGTTATTTCAATGGTTGTTGATTTGATAGGAATGCCAAAAGAGATTTCCTCATATCAATCAGGTCATCTTGATTGGCATCCTTCCGGTTCAATTTTTGTGGGTTCTGGAATCAGTGACTCAAACATTCCATTTTCATATCATGCTGATTGGAATTCCAATGATCGTTGGGGAATTGAAATAATGACTGACAAAAATTCTTACAGACTCATTCCATTAGAAGATCTTTACGTTTGCCACAAAGGAACAATCAACTGGGAAAAAATACATACTACTTGCGCTTTCCCAGGTATCAAACCAGGTTTAGCTGAAGAAATTGCAGTCATGTTAGATGATAATTTATCTCAAAAAATAGATTTGCCAACATTATCTGCTGCCTCAAAACTTAACCAACTAGCAGAAACAATTTTTGGATATAGTTAAAATTTATTTTTATTTTTCCCATGTTTTGAAACCATCTCACATATGAAAAAATCTAATGGAGTATCAATATCCAAACTAGACTCATCTTCTACAATTGGCTTCATTTTTGGACCATAGATTGATTTGTATTGTAAGATATTTTTTGCAAAAAATGTGTAGACTGATCCTGTAGGATAATACAAAATTGGTCTTTTTTGCCTTATTCCGTGACTATCAAAATCTTTTTTGAAAGGTTTTAGCATTCCATTTTTTATCCAAAATGATGCATATGGATGCTGCTTCATTGGCATGACTGACACAACACAAGTTGCTTTAGATTTTATCAATTTTGTAATAGAATCATCTATAATTTTCTTCCTTCTGAATGGAGATGTTGGTTGTAATAATACGACAATATCGGGGAAATATTTCTGAGTTTTTAAAAAATCTAATGCATGTTTTACGACTTGAAATTGTGTAGATTGACTTCCTGAAATTTTTTTAGGTCTTGTAAATGGAACTTCTGCACCATATTTCTTAGCTAATGAAGCTATTTTTTCATTATCAGTACTAACGATAATTCTATTTAGCAACTTTGATTTTTTTGCAGCATCTATTGTATATTTTATCAAAGGTTTACCGTTTAATTTTTTAATATTTTTTAATGGGACTCCTTTTGAACCTCCTCTAGCTGGAATTATTGCAAGTACTTTCATTTACTTTGAAATTACTTGAAACTTGTTTAAAATTATGTTTAAATTTTCTATGCTGTAGGCTCTAGGTTTTCAATTTCAGCTACAATTCCAGCGTCTGCATCTGTGGCTCTTTGGCAAGTTGCACATGCAGGAATTTTATAAAATTCTCCTTTTTTCATGATATTTCTTATGTTTTGAAGATTGCTTGATTCCCAAATCTCTTTTAATGATTGCTTGGTTAAATCACCGATTATCAAATCTTGATCATAATCCAAACAGCACGGTGATACTCGCCCATCCTCAATTATAGATACACGTGTAAATGGTTGCTGACAAACAAATTGAGATTGATACCCTGAAGGGTATTTTTTGTCCTTGCCGACTTCTTTTCTGGGATCTACGTACTGTTGAAATCCAATTGCATCTGAAAATTGCAAGAATAGTTTTTTTGCATCTTCAATTTCATCTAATGGCATATCTGGAAATTGAATACAGCTTACTCTGATGACTGGATTTAATTGACCTCTCTCATCTCTCATTTTTTTAAAATTTTGAAGATTTTCCATTACCTTATCAAAATCAGAAAGAACTCGTATCTTGTTGTACTTTTCTTTGTAAGGCGAATCAATTGAAATTAGTAATCTGTCAAGTCCAGAATCAAGCAACTCTTTTGCTTTCTGTTCATTTAACAATCCTCCATGACTGTGAAAGAACACATCAACAATTCCCTTCTCTTTTGCATATTTGATCATCTCCAAAAGTTTTGGATGAGTAAGGGGCTCATTTAACAAATTCATGTTTAGAGAATATGTTCCTAATTCGGTTGCTTCGTCAATAATTTTTTTAAACAAATCTAAATCCATATGCTGTGCTTTTCTCCATGTTCCATCTTCTACTCTTACGGTTCTTGCACAAAACGTACATTCTAAATTGCACACATTTGTAATGGCAATGTCAAGATGTAAAGGATATTTTTCAACGATTAAATTTTTTGCATTTTCTGTCCATTTTCTTCTATATTCAAAGTATCTTTCTGATTGAGCTTTTTCCCATTTGTTATAATGTTCTGTACGGATCTCTTTATATCCTAAGAAAATATTGGCAGTTGGCTTCACGCTTATTTTTGCTTCAGTTATTATAAATAATTATGTCGTTAATGATCTTACTTAATCTGTTAGTTTTTTTTCAAATCTGTATAATTTCAAATCATAGCCATTTTTTTTGAAAATTTTCTCACTACTTTGATTTTTTGGATGTATTAGTGCAACCAATTTTTTTATTCCTAAATTCACAGCTTCTCTTTCTAAAAGATCTAATGCTTTAGACGCAATTCCTTTCCCCTGTGCCTCTTTTTTAACCATAATTCCAACATCCTCGTTTAAGATTCGTACATATCCTACATCATTTCCCTCATGTGAAATTATCCACTGGTGAAAATTTGAATCATTTACATGGTTTTCCATGTATTGGTAATGTGCTTCTTTTGGAATGGGGGAATTTTGTTCATAAAAATACTGAAAATCATTATTTCTTAATTCTAAAATAAAATCCCAGTCTGATTTTGTGGCTTTTCTTAACTGTATATCCATCATTATGATATTACAAATTGACGTTTAATATTTTCTAATGACAAACTTAATGAACATTTGTTATGATAGCATCTGTATCAAAAAATGAAGATTAAAATTTCTAATAAATGGGTTGGTGAGAAACATCCTGCATTTGTTATTGCAGAGGCTGGAATTAATCATAATGGAGATTTAAAAATAGCAAAAAAATTGATTACTGAAGCTAAAAAAGCAAATGCTGATTCAATAAAATTTCAAACCTTTCAAGCTAGTGATTTGGCATCTAAAAAATCAAAGTATTACAACTTGTTTAAAAAACTAGAATTTTCAGATGCCGAATTTACAGAACTGTCTCATTATGCAAAAAGTAAAGACATTATTTTTCTTTCAACTCCATTTAGCTTAAAGGCAGTTGATCTCTTGGCAAAACTAAGAGTTCCGGCATTTAAGATTGCATCAGGTGATTTAACTAATCTACCGCTGATAAAATATGCCGCATCAAAAAATAAGCCCATGATAATATCTACTGGTATGGCAAACATGAAAGAAATCAATGAAGCCATTAAAACAATTCAAAATACCAAAAACAATAAAATCATTGTAATGCACAGCGTATCTGGATATCCCACTCCAATTGATCAAGTTAACTTAAACATAATCAAATCAATGGCTGAAAAAATTCATTATCCCATTGGTTATTCTGACAATGGTTCTGATAATTTGGTACCTATAGTAGCTGTTGTTTTGGGTGCAAAAATAATTGAAAAACATTTTACATTAAATAAGAAAATGAATGGACCAGATCATTCCATGTCATGTGATCCAAAAGAACTCAGAGAAATTATAATTAATATGCGATCAGCTGAAAAAATGCTTGGAACCGATGAAAAATCTTGTCAACCAAGTGAATTGATAAATAAAACTATGGCAAGACGCTCAATCATAACACTAAATGATATTCCCAAAAATACTATTATTGATAAGAATATGGTGGGAATAAAACGACCTGCTACTGGAATTGCACCAAAATTCATTGATAAAATAATTGGTAAAAAAACTAAACAAAAAATTAAGGCTGAAACCCCATTACGATGGTCAGATATAAAATAGAATTTAATTCAAAATGAAAACAAAAACTATGAAAATATTATTTCGAGTTTCAGGTGGCAAAGCACCTAAAAAACAATTGGGTTTTGGGCATGCATATAGGAGCATTCATCTCGCACAAAATTTCAAGAAAAATACTTTATTTTTTTTATTGGAAGATTATGGTGGATTAGAGAAACTGTTTTCAAATTTTGGATTTGATAAAATTTATCAAATTAAAAAAGAAGCAACATTGACTAATGATCTTAAAAAAACTCTGGAAATTATACACAAAGAAAAAATTGATGTTCTAATAATTGATAAATTTAACACAAGCTTGCAATACGTCAGAAATCTGAGAAAATTTGTTAAAGTAATTGTAATATCTGATTTAAATGCAATAGATTTTCCGGCTGATCTTGTTTTCAACGGTTTTGTGGGATTTAGAAAAAAAATTCAACATAACAAATTTGGGACAAAATGCTTCCTTGGTCCATCTTACCAAATTATTGACAATAGATTTTCTAAAAGACAGAAAATTAGAAAAAAATACAAACTCCTTGTTACATTTGGTGGGCTGGATGAAAATAATATAGCATCTAAATTTTTACAAGCCTTAGAAAATTATGATCCAGAATTTCCAATAAAAATAATTCTTGGACCCGGCGCACCGAAATTAATCAAGATACAAAAAAATTTCAAAAGTAAAATCACTGTACTGCAAGAAACAAAAAATATGTACAAAGAGATCTTATCTGCAGAATTTGGACTGTGTTCTGGAGGTATAACATCATATGAATTTGCCTCTTTAGGTGTACCATTTGCTATAATATCTCAAGTTAGACACCAGGTAAAAACAGCCAAAGAATGGGAAAAATTAGGAGTTGCATACAATCTGGGATTTGTAAATAAAATGACTTACAAAAAAATTGAAAACTTTTTACATTTGATAAAATCTAATTCTTCTTTAATTCGTTCAAAAAATTCCAAAATTGTGGATGGTTTAGGAGGAAGAAGAATAGCTAAAGAAATTATGAATTTAAAATAAATTTATTTTAAATTTGAAACAACATATTGTATCGCTTTGTCAGTCATTTGGGCATAAATTGGTAGACATAGTATTTTATCTTTAAGCTCATTTGCAACAGGAAACCCATGTTTTTTATTTTTGTAAGTTTGTTGATACAATGACATTAAATGTAATGGATAGTATTGTACACTAGTTCCAATACCTTTTTTGAAAAGATTTGCAAACAATTCATCTCTAGTAATTGGATATTCTTTTTCAACTTTTATTGTGTATAGATGATAGATATGATTTCTATCTGATTTTTTGATTGGGATACTTAAACCATTAATTTTTTTAATTAATTTATTATATTTTTGAGCAATTCTAATTCGCTTCTGATTTATTTCTGTGACTCTATTCAACTGTGAAAGCCCTAGTGAAGATCTAATCTCATCTAATCTGTAATTATAACCTAGATCAATTATATCGTATTTCCACACCGCTTTTGTTTCTCTTTCTTTTGCTTGTATTGACATTCCTTGAGATTTTAGATTATTTACTTTGTTAAGGATTGATTTATCATTTGTTGTGACCATACCTCCTTCTCCAGTGGTAATAATTTTTGTAGGATAAAAACTGAAACAACCCGTAAGTCCGATACTCCCGCATTTTTTATTTTTAAAAGTAGAACCTAATGCATGGGCACAGTCTTCAATTACTTTTAATTTATATTTTTTTCCGATCGATAAAATTTCGTTCATATCACATGATTGTCCACCGTAATGAACTACTATGATTGCTTTTGTTTTTTTGGTGATATTTTTTACGATTTCCTTTGGGCTAATATTGAATGTCTCACTATCCACATCAGTAAGAATTGGTTTTGCCCCACAATACAATACTGCATTTGCAGTAGATGCAAATGTAAATGTGGGAACGATTACCTCATCTCCCGGGCTAAGTCCTAACGCTCTCATTGACAAATGAAGTGCTTGTGTAGCACTACCTACTCCAGATGAAAATTTTACATCAATATACTGCCTGAACTTATTTTCAAATTTATCTAAAAATGGACCGTCAGTTAACCATCTTTGTTTTAACGATTTTTGAACATTTCTTCTGTCATTATCAGTGATCCAAGGAACATAGTATGGTACCTTCATAATCATTTTAATGCAATCTCAGTAAAATATAATCACTTACATTATGGGTTTGATTTTATTAGTTCTGGATTTTTATCCAAAAAATCTACTAATTTCTTATATTCAAATGTCATTCCTGGAACATAGATTTCTGAAAAAATCTTTCTCATTATTGCCAAATCTTCTTTATTATCTATGGTTAATTGCCACTTGGATCTATCTAATCCGTTAGGTGTAATTACTGATTTTATTTTAAAATATTTTTGATTCTGTCTGATATGATATGTTACATGTTCTAAGCTTAAGGGATCTTTTTGTTCATGATATAATTTGGAAAGTACATCAAAAGTAAATATCTCACATGATGTAAATCCAACTGGAAATGATCTATCTAATACATTAGATACATAGTCAAATTTACCGTTTATTGATTCTTTAATCATCATATCAATTAAAGATGGTTCAATTATAGGATTATCTGCAGTTATACGAACAATGAGATCAGCTTTTGAATATTTTGCACATTTGTAAAATCTTTCAAGAACATTCTCAGAACTTCCTCTGAAACATTTAATGTTGTTTTTTTTAGCTTTTGCTACTATTTGATCGTCTTCTTCTAAAGTTGAAGTGGCAATTATAATTTCATTAATGTTTTTTGATAATTTTATAGAATGTACTATATGCTCTAAAATAGTTTTATCTTCTAATTTCATCAAAACTTTCCCAGGAAGTCTTGTAGAGCCCATTCTCGCTTGAATTATTGCAACAACATTCAATTTTGACAATATTGAATTAAGTAGGAATTAATTATTAATATTGATGTTTAATTTAAGAATTTATTCATAAATAATCTGTAGATTTATTATCTAGATTAAAATGAAAATCGCAGGGTTATATTTGAAACAAAAATTGAAAATCAAGTTAAATCATGCTACAATCAAAGAATTAAGAAATAAAATAATTCTAGTTACTGGTGGTTCTGGAAGTATTGGCTCAAAAATTACTAAAAGACTATTAGAATATCCAGTAAAACAGGTTCGTGTTTTAGATATTAATGAACATTCTTTATTCACATTAAATCGTAGTATTAATGATTCTAGGTTAAGATTACTTTTAGGTAGTATTTTAGATAAAGAAAGAGTAGAGATGGCATGTAAAGATGTTGATATTGTAATTCATACTGCTGCTGTAAAAAATCTTGATATTACTGAATTCAATCCAATTGAAACAATTGATACAAACATCAACGGTACTGTGAATCTTATTAAAACAATCATTAGAACTAAACCTAAAAAATTCATAAACATTAGTACTGATAAAGCTGCTGAACCTTCTACATTATATGGTGTAACCAAACAACTTTCTGAACATCTAACAAGTTGGGCAGGTGGACATATTACCACGACTAAATTTGCAACCATCCGTTTTGGTAACGTATTTGAAACTAGAGGAAATGTATTTGAAATTTGGAAAGAACAAAATGATAATAATCATGACTTAACAATTACTGATCCTAAAATGAAAAGATATTTTATTCATGTAGATGATTCAGTAGAATTTATTCTTTCAATACTGTCCTTAATGAAAGTAGGTGAAATCTTTGTTCCAAAAATGAAATTATACAATATGAAAAATCTTGCTTCTCAAGTATCAAAAAAACATAAAATTATTGGTATACGTCCAGGAGAAAAATTAGAGGAAATTTTGATTACAAGAGATGAAATAAAGAAAGCTGAAAATCGAAAAGACATGTGGATAATACGACCGTATTCTAAATAATTTATTTTTATTTATGTTTAATTTTTAGTTGTTTTGGTTAATAATTCACAAATTCTAGTTGCTGCATTTCCATCATTTAAATAATTATACTTTATGTTAAATTTTTTTATAGCATTATCAATTTTCATTTTTGTATTATCATCATGAAGAATCTTTTCAATAGCATCAAATAACTCAATTTTATTAGATGCAAGTAATGCTATTCCCTCATCTCTATAAGCTCTGGTATACTCGTTGTCTTTATTTTTAAAAAAATCTATTACAATCACCGGAATCTCATTAAATGCTGCATCAATTGCAACTATTGAATATTCAGTGATTAAGAGACATGACTTTGGGATAATGTCGGATAAATCTACATCATATGAAATCAAAAATTTTCTTTCCGAACATCTTTTTTTAATTTGGTTTGATAATCTCTCACTATATTCATAATTATCAGAAAATTTGTACATAGGATGTATTTTGATTATAATGTCTAAGGATTTAGTATTGCAAAATTCAATTAATTCAGACATCCATTCAGGGTCATTCTCATGCCATCTTGACATAGCTACTACTACTATTTTTTTAGTTAATTGGTTATAGTTATTTTCTATTTTATCTATATTTTTTATGTAATCATATCTTGGATTCCCTGTTATGGTGATTCTTTGTTTATTCATACCTAACCTTACAAATTCATTTTTTACACCTTCACCTGAAACAAAAATTGTAGTGGCACTCGGTAGAATTGTTGTAATCTTTTGAAATTTGATATATACTTGAGGAATCGAGAATGTTGGAATTTTTTTACTAGTTGCGATATTACATACAATATTATTAAATGGACTTGCATCTGCTGCAATCATAAATGAATTAAATTGTATCTTGTCAATTAGAGTCTTTATCAAACTATGTGTGAGTAAAAATTGAATTGTCCAATTTACAACATAAACATCATTAAAATATTTTAAATAATTTTTTAGTATTTCATCATCTGACTGAATTTTTCTAGATCTGTTTATGAATCTGATTACTTTTTTTACTTCTACATTTGGAATATTATTAATCGTAAAATTCAAAGGATCATCAAACCCTGTCAGATCTTTTAGTAGTACTGGTTTTATTCTAGATTTGTTTATAATTATTTTAATAAATTTGTATTTTTCTAAATATCTTATATAGTATTTTAATAATGTCCATTTCATTAGAATGTATTTGTATTTCAAATAAATCTTAATTAAATAAAAAACTGAAATTATTATAACCAATGATTTTGGAATTATCTTAAATTTTTTAAGTATGGATTTATTTTTTAATTTTGATATAATATTTTGAATAATTGAATATTTTTGTAAATGCAAATAATAAAAATTTTTGATAAGACCAGTTTTTTCATATTTTAATTTATTAAATACATATTTTAATTGTGCTATTATTGGTAATGAATATGAAAAATTTGCTTTCAAAAAATATTTTGATAAATTTATGGCATTAAATCTTTGATTAAATATTTGATTGGAAGTCCTTTCATCAAATGTAAATATCTCTATACGTGTTTCTCTTTTTTTTAATTCCCTTAAAATTGGATAAATTGGTTTTAGATAAAAATCTGTATCATTATTAATTAGAAAAAATCCAACATCAATATTCTGTTTTTTAAATTTATTCTTTGCATACTGCTGAGAAAATGAATACTCTTCATATCTATTTTTTGCCATTTTCTCTTTTAGCATATCTAATTGCTCGTATCTATAATTAAATTCTAGAGTTACTATTTCTGAATTTAGTACTGTTAAGATTTTACCATTTGATTTGATATTCATTTTTTTTAGAATATCTAATATTGCAGGAAAATAAAATATAAATCCTTTAAAAAGAAATACCACATTATCATTTAATTCTAGAATTTTTTTTATTTTTTCTAAATTCATTAAATTTATTAAATTATTGTATCTGAATCCTACAACTATGCTCGTTCTTTCTAATGTTCCATCATTAAGATAATTTTCTAAAGTATTCAATCTATCTATTGTGATCTCATTAATTTCATCGTCCTCTTTATTAAAAAAGCCAAAATAATTTGCCAACATTGTTATGTTTAATCCTAATTTTCTTCCTTGCTCTAAGAGAGCAAGATTGTCTGTTAAAAATACTGTATCTTTTTCATAGAATTTTGATTTGATTGTATTGATGTCATCAACTTCTATATTTACAATTACTTCACATTTTTTTATTTTACCATTATTTATTTCATATTCATTTGTGTCCTCTTTTACATTTGCATTCATTATTTTTAATCCTCTTCTAATGCTATTTCGTTATTTTCAGATTTTTTTCTTGACATTCCTATCTCTTCAAGATACATTTCTACGCCCTCCTCAGCATTTCCAAAAAACCTCATTTCACCTTTATCTAAATAAATTACCTTGGAGCATGATTCTTTTACAAATTGTAAATTATGTGTGGCAACAAGTCCACCCTTTGAGCGATTTACAACTTCAAGCATTCTATTTTTAGCTTTTTCTCTAAATCCTAAATCTCCTCCTGATAACAGCTCATCTAGTAATAGAAATTCTGGATTAATCGAAGTAGCTATTGTAAATAATAATTTTGAAACCATTCCTGATGAATAATACCTAACTGGTCTGTCTATGTGTTCTTCTAATTCAGAAAACTCTACCATACTGTTCATGTTTTTGTTAATTTCATCAAGTGACTTTCCAAGATATAGGCTTCCTAAAATAATATTTTCTCTACCGCTAAGATGATCTCGTACGCCAACTCCACGTGCAAGTAAATTAGTTTTTGTTTTTACACTTATTTGTCCCTCATCTGGAGAAATTATTTCAGCTACGACTCTGAGTAAAGTAGATTTTCCTGCTCCATTCTTTCCAATCATGCCTACCAATTCTCCTTTTTGTACAGTAAATGAGATATTTCTTAATGCCCAAAAATATGAATCGTTATCAGAAAATTTATAATTTAACCATCCTGCCAATGTAGGAGTCGGTGTGGTCTTGGAAAATTTTATTCCAACATTATTACATGATATTATATTTTCCATTTTATAATCTCCTGTAATACTCTGCTCTACTTTTTATTAGTGATCTAAATCCATAGAAAACAAGTGGTAAAAATATTACAAATAAAATTCCCAATTTTATCAAGTCTGGTTGTACTCCATTAATCAAAACATCTCTCCACGCAGGAAGTAATATTGCTAATGGATTGAGATCATACCAAAATCTGTATTCTATTGGCACTAAAAATTTTTCATATATTATTGGTGATATAAAAAACATTATTCCTACAATTACTGTAATTACTTGTGTAATATCTCTAACAAAGATTCCAAATTTAGCTATGTTAGTTACTATTGCAGTAATCATTGTTAGCTGTATTATTACTAATATTGGAACGTACAAAACATATGGAGTTAAAGTCACTCCGGAGATTAACAACCCTACAAAAATAATAATTAAGGAAAACCCAAAAACCATTAGCTGATTTAGAATGCTAGTAAAGATTAATGGATAAATCGGAAAATTTGTCATTGCAAGCTCTTTTCTAAAACCTAGCAGCAAGTTAGGTGATCCCGCAACTGATCTTGAAAACCAATGCCAAATTAATACACCCGTAATTATTGTTATGGTGTGATACTCACCAAAATTTTCTTTGAACAAAAAGCTAGTGATAAACACAAACATGATTCCAAGTGCTAATGGTTCACCTATCCACCATGCAGGACCTAAAATTTTTCCAAAATGCTTTCTCTTAAACTCTCCTTTTAATTGATAAAAAATTAATTCTCTATATCTGAAAAATTCTTCAAAAGGTGTGGTAAAAAATTTAGTTATATCTGACATTCTATTTTATCGCTCATTTACCTCTATTATTAGATTTTAAATCCAGATATAGCCTACTTACCTGTAATATTCTTATGAAAATTCTTTATTTCACTCAGCTATTCTATCCCGCAGTCTTTGGAGGTGGGGAATACATATTTTATCACTGGGCAAGAGAACTTGTAAAAAAAGGACATCAGGTTTTTGTAATCACGCAAAGCCTGCAAGGCCAAAAATCACACGAAACAGTTGACGGAATCAATATTTTTAGGGTTGGCACACCATTGAATCTGAGTGGTACGCTGCCTGTTGGTATTTTTGCCAACTTGTCATATCTTATCAAATCATATCTTTTGGGAAAAAAAATAATCAAAGAAAACAAAATAGACATAATTCATTCAAACACATACATCCCTGTTATTTCTGCTCAATGGTGTGCAAAAAAAATCCCACACATTGCTACAATTCATGATGTGTATCATACGTCAAAAAATGACTTCTGGAAAACTTGGTCAAAACAAAAGCAGATATCAAACCTGACAAAATTCTTGGGACCTTTAGTAGAAAAAAAGATTGCAAAGACAAACGTCACACTATTTCACACTGTCAGTAATCAGAGCAAAGACGACATTGAATCGCTTGGTGTAAGAAAAAAAATTAAAGTAATTCCAAATGGAATAGATCCAACCATTTATGATGTTGCTACAGAGCAAAAAAAATTCCAAGCTATTTACGTTGGCAGATTAATCTTTTACAAGAACATTGATGTGATCATTGACGCGTTTGACATTGTAACTAAAAAGATTCCATCATCAAAACTAGTAATTGCAGGGGACGGTCCAATGAGAGATCAACTAGTAAAAAAAATTAACAAGCTAAACTTGCAAAATAACATTTCACTTGTTGGAAATGTAACAGACGAGCAAAAATTCAAGCTAATAAAAGAGTCAACTGTACTGTTAAATCCAAGTCTTATCGAAGGATTTGGAATTGTTGTACTAGAAGGATTTGCAGCTGGCAGGCCAGTAATAGTATCTGATTCAAAACCACTCTCAGAGTTGGTAAATAATTCTGTAGATGGTTTTATTCTAAAGCACGACGATCCAGACTTGTGGGCACAAAAAATCATCCAACTTTTCTCAGATGACTTGATGGCAAAGAAGATGGGAGAGGCTGGAAAGCACAAAGTAATTGAAAATTACTCTATATCTCCTCTAGTAAATCAACTAGTTGATCTTTACAAATCTGTATTGTAGCAAATCAAAACTATTTACATATCAAAATATGACAAATATCGCATTGAAGATTGCCTGCATTCCTGCATACAACGAGGAATCTCACATAGAACGACTAGTCGAGTCTGCAAAAAAACATGTAGACCAAGTAGTAGTGTGTGATGACGGCTCTACTGACAATACAGTTCATTTAGCAAAAAAAGCAGGAGCAATAATAATTTCTCATCCAAAAAATAAAGGATATGGTGCATCTATCATATCGTTATTTGATTATGCACGGAAAAATAACGCAGAGACGATGATCACACTTGATGGAGACGGACAACACAACCCAGATCAAATTCCATTATTGCTAAACCCATTAACTCAGCACAATGTAGATGTAGTAATTGGTTCTAGATTCCTAAATCAAAACACAGACACTCCAGGGTATAGAAAAAGAGGAATCAAAATAATTACATCAGCTGCAAACTATGGAGCAGATCTTAAAGTTTCAGATTCACAATCAGGATTTAGAGCATATTCAAAAAATGCAATTGATGCAATCCATCCAACCGAAGATGGAATGTCAGTATCTACTGAGATATTATTAAAAATATCAAACAAGGGACTCTCTTTAGCTGAAGTACCAATTACCATATCATATGACGGTGATACATCAGAACATAATCCGGTACAGCACGGAATTTCTGTTCTTGCAAACACACTAAAGTACATCTCAATTAAGCATCCTCTGAAATTTTATGGCATACCTGGACTAGTACTAATTGTTGCAGGAATTGTTTTGGGAGGATTGTTTTTAGATGCATATCTAAACAAGCAAGCTGTATTTTACGGATCATTACTTGGTTCAGTTGTATTGTTTTTGCTTGGTGCAATTTTGTCAGTAACTGCAATCATATTGTTTTCAATGGCTAATTTGATTAAAGATAGAAACTAAAAATTTCATTTAGTATTTCCGCATTACTAGCAACTTCTTACCAATATTCGAATATTTTGCAAAATCATATCTGTGAATAACCTATATGGAATCTTGGATTGGTACTGATTTCAGGTTCTGTTACCCGGCAAAGTAGGCGTTTCAAGTATTACAAAACATTTCTTTACCACGTGTCTGTAAATTCAGGCAAATCCCACACAATATCTGATTCATCTTTATCAGCATATCTAGTTCATGGTGATTATCTAGGATATTGTGATGATTCTGATAAAATCAAACACACAGATAACAAAAACCAAAAAGAATGATCACAAAGACAAGGAATCCAAATCAAAAGACAACGAGTCTAAATCAAAAAAGACTAAATCCTAGCCAACTCATCTGCTAGTTTCTTTTTTGCAACAAAACCAAGACTATTTTTTGCAAATGTTACATCAACTGCGCTATTTTTTATGTCTCCTTTTTTTTGCTCTCTATATATTGTCTCTATTTTTTTCTCATAACTATCTAGTATAATATCTACCAATTCATTTATGGATATGGAATTTCCACTTGCAATGTTGTATGTTTCGCTATCTTTTGATAATATGGCACACTCAAATGCATCTACGACATCATAAACTGATACAAAGTCTCTTGTCTGTTTGCCGTCACCATAAATTACAAGTGGTTTGTTATCTGAAATGTTTTTTAAAAATCTAGTAATAACACCTGCATAGTTGTCGTTTTGTCCTTTTCCATACACATTAAAGATTCGCAACATGCAATATTGTAAATTATTTTCTTTACCATACCTTATGATTTCATTTTCTGCATCCAATTTGCTTTTTCCATATGGAGATAGTGGTTTTGTAATGGATTTCTCTGAAATGATATCATCATGATCTCCATATACAGCTGCAGATGATGCAAAAATTATCTTTTTTATCTTATTTTGCACACAACACCTCAAAACATTTTTTGTTCCATTGAGATTAACATTAATTGTATCATCTGGATGAATAATAGATTCTGTAACGTCTGACTTTGCTGCAAGATGAATCACAACGTCAAAATTCTTACTGTTCTCTAATATCTTCTCAAAATCCAAAACATCTCCATTGATAAAATTAACTTTATCTAACAAAAATGAAATTTTCTCTAAACTGCTATTTGATAAATTATCATAAATTGTAATATTGTGATTTTTGCAAATCTTTTCCACCAGATGTCTCCCGATAAATCCACCACCGCCTGTAACCAGAATATTCAACAAAACTCTCTAAAATTGACCAATTATCACAGTTTCTAATCAAATAATATAGTATAATATTTACAATTATACTGTGAAAGTATCAAAGATCTTAGTGTCCTGATCCAAAAATACAACATAATTGTAATTATTATATCAAAAAATCAATAATTTACATAACTATTCCATTAGGCATAAAATAATTACAAAAAAAACCTGTTTTGTGGACAATTCGTCCATTAGCCTTATATACAAATTTTTAAGATAAAACTCAATAACATGAATAACGAAATAGGACGAAAAATAACTAGTCTTACATTAATGACAATTATGTTAGCCGGTGGTTTGACATTTGCTGCTCCATCTATGATGCCAGTAGCACATGCAGCCAACGCTAACCTATTTGTTTCCGCAGAAAACTCGCAATTCAATAACTACATGTCAGGACCTCAAGTCATTGAAGTAGTTGTAATTGATTCAAACATTAGCGATACTGACGAGGGTAAAGGTGAGCCAGACGTTAGAGTCAACGGTAAGAAACTTAGAATGGTTCAAGCAGTTGACGGTAACTGGTACGGCTACTTTGCAGATAGAGATATGGCATTAATTGCCGATTCTACATCACCACTCGCAGGAGAAGGATTAGACTTTGGTGAATTTTGTGATAGAGACTTTTCATTCGATATTGATGGTGCAACAGTTCTAAACCCAACAGTAACATTTACTGATACGGTAGGAATTGCTTTCCCAGACAATGACGATGTAGATGGTATACAAGGAGCTAATCCTGCAGTACCAATCGCATCTGGCGAATGTACAGATCTTACTACCGCAGCAACTGCTGGCGGTAACAACGCAAATGTAGTCAGAGAATCTAAATCAATCAATGGCGGTTCTGCAACTGTCGCTGCAGGTCAAATCGGTGCAGATGATGCACTATGGCCATTCATTCAACTATACACTCTAAACCCAACTGGTAACGTTGTTGTAACATATAACAAAGGTGGTGGAGCTCAAACAACTACACTCACATTTGATACTGTTGATCAATTTGCCAACGTAAGTTTAGACAGATCAGTATATCCACAGGGTGCACAAGTGCATGCTACGATTACTGATGCATGGTTGAACATTGACCCAACAGATGAAGATTCTTGGACATTTGGTACATTTGGAACAGTTTCCACTAACTACCAAGTATTCAACGAGAATGGAGAACCAGTAGCAACAGTAGAATCTGCAACATTGACTAATACCTTATCTGACTTAATGTGTGATGGAAATTGTATCCTAGAAGTAAACCCAGATCAGCAAAATAAAGGAAACGTAATTACCCTACAGGATAACGACGATTCTGATATTACTGCAACAACTGGTGGTTTAGACGAAGATGATCCAGAAGATTGGGAAACCAGCGCTGGACTCGTCTCAGGATTCATTCCAATTACAATTACTGAACAGGGTCCAAAAAGTGGAATATTTGGTACATATGATGAATCAGATGATTCCAACATTGTCATCCGTGCAACTGCATTGAGGGGAACCTCTGCAACCATTGATTACAATGAGGCCCCACGAACAATACTTGTAGGACATAGCTTTGGTACAATTGATATCCAATCCCCAACAGGTGAATGGAACTCTGGTGAAGAGACTCCAGTAACACTTGTTGACGGTGATGCCAACAAAAACAGTAGAGCCGACGAAGACTTGGATTTGAACAATCCAGCTGTATCTTTGATCCCATCCTTAAGGACAGGTGATCCATTTACAATTGGTGAAGTCACTCCAACTCCTTTGGTTCTATTTGGTGTTACAGGTGCAATTGGTGCTGGTGACTTTGATGCCGCTTTCACACCTGATGCATCCACTGCAGCAATTGCAGTAGATAGATTCAGTGAAAGAGCAGTAGTCACAACAACCGGTGCAACTGCAACTGCAGATACAATTGTAATTGACTTTGGAACAACTGGTGCAGAATTATTCAAATCAATCAATGATAACGATTCGAACGATAACACCGTTTCAAATGAAGACGTAGATACATTCAAAGGATTTAACCTTGTAAACATTGATGTTAGAAGCCTAAGCCCAACTGGCGTTTATAATGTATATGTACTTGAAAACACAGGTGCTGGTGGTAGCATTATCACTGGTGGTGCATTATCAAGTGCCTCTATATTTGCACGTACAGTCGCAACAGGCGTTTCAGCACAATCAATAACATTAATGACAGGTGACGATATCTTTGAAGGTGCAGGTACCGACAGTATTACTTCAACAGCTAACAACATTGGTTTAGCTATTGAACGAACATCTGGTACCTTTGTCACTGATCCAAAAGAAGCAATCGCTGCAGACTTTTTCTCATTTGGATTTAATTCCAACGGAGGAAAATCAACTGAGCGTATTGCCAACCAAATCGTAAGATTGGAACTTGAGGAAACAGGTGATAACACAAGTACCTTTGCAGGTAGCTTGGAGTTTGTAATGATCAATCAACTAAACATTCTAGATCCAGTAACATATACCAGTTTAGCTCCAATTGCCGATGATCCAACTTTCATCGTAATTGAAGACTTGACTGACGAAGACTCTCCTAGAGTCAACTACCTCGATAGAGGAGCAGATGGTACTGATACTCAGATTGCTGATCAACAAGCAGCCCCAAGTCACTCAGGTGTAGTCTCATTTGACAAGTCATCGTACAAAGAAGCTGACACAGTAATTATTACATTGCAAGATCAAGATCTTAACGTCGACGTCGACCTTATCGATATCTATACTACCGTAACATCCGATAGTACCACTGCTACATTTGAAATCTTATCCGACGCAGTCGGTGATGATGCATTTGAGCAAGAGCTATCATTTGGTGTTCTTGGTAGATTACTAGATATCACATTTGACGACGAAAGATGGATTGATTCAGAAGAAGGTGTCGATCAAAACAATGATGGTGACGGATTAGATGCAGGTGAAAGTTGTGCTGGCGCAGCTACCCCAGTTGGTGGCTTAGCAGCAACAGGATTTACCTTAATTGAAACCGGACCAGCTACAGGATTATTCACTGGTGATTTCATTATCCCAAATAGTTACTGTAGTAGACAAGGTGCAAGTGCAGGTACAATCGTACCAGTAATGGGCCTTGACATTGAAGTCAACTATGTTGACTTTAGAGACGCTTCTGGTGAAATCATCGAAGTAGGAGACAGTGCAGGCATTAGAGCCAACACTGGTTCAGTTAGCCTAGATAGAACAGTTTATCCAGTACCATTTGGTATTCCAGATGACTTTACTATCTCTGCAACAAAGAACACTCCAACAGGCCGTTCAGTATTCCCAATCCACTCAGCTGGACTGGACACTACTAACGGATTAGGTGCAGGTGAATTCCTCTCTAATGGTGATTTGACAATCCACGTACGAGTTAACGATCCAGACTTTGACTTATCTGCAAGTGGTGAAGATGACATTTCAGTTAATACTGCTGAAAAACCAGTAGGACCTGTAAAAGTCTCTGTAATTAGAGGCTCTTCAGAAGTCGTATTAGGTTACGCAGGCGGTGATGCACCTGTTGAAGGTGTTATCGACGTAGGCGATGCAGGTACAACTGCTGAAATCTTAGCTACTGGCGCATTAGTATTTGTCTACGATGTAGATGGAGATAATGTTGATACAGATGCCGATGACATAGTTGAAACAGATGCTGATGATGTTCTCATTAGACAATTTGGTTCACTAGATGAAATCGCACCTGCAGCAGGTATATTCGAAATTGATCTTACACTAAGATACACTGATGGTCCAACAAACCCAGTCTGTCCAAACACTGGTGCTTACACCGGTATTGACAGCGATGGCGGTGGCTTAGTCACTGATAGATTTAGTGTCAACCCTGGCGCTGCTGATTACTGTATCATACAAGGAGATATTCTCCAAGTAGAATACACTGATCCAGCTGATGCCTCTGGTGACGTTAATACTGTTACTGACTCTGCTACATTTGACCTAAGAAACGGTGTATTGCAATCCGACAAATCTGTTTACATTATTGGATCCGACATGATCTTGACCCTCATTGAGCCAGACTTCGATTTGGACAATGACCAGGCTGAGACATATGACTTGGACATTATCGAATGGGACTCTGATGCCGCAACACTCTCAATGGGTAATGCCGGTGGTTCAGCAAACGCATTCGACCCAGAACCTTCTGACTTTAGAGAAACAGGTGACAGCACTGGTATCTTCCAGATTGTCATCGAGATTCCTCAAGAGCTAGAATCTGACAGATTAGAAAGAGGAGAAGAAATTCAACTCGAGTACACTGACTGGGGTCCATCTGGATCTGACTTTGTAGGCGATGAAGATGAAGATGTCAACTTGACAATCTTTACTTCTAATTTCGGTGCAACTGTAGAGCTTGACCAAAAAGTTTACACATGGACTGATAAAGTATACATTACTATCGTCGCACCAGACCACAACTTTGACAGTAACCTAATTGATGATATTGGTAACACTGACTTGGACCCAATAAAGGTCTCAACCAGAGGTAACAAACTCACCAATTACAAACTCGTTGAAACTGGTACTGACACAGGCATCTTCACTGGTGAGGTTATCCTAACAGGATTCTCAACACATGATGCTGATGGCGATGGTGACGTAGGCGATGCATCAGAAGTAAAATCTGGTACAGGTCCAACGGACGGCTTCCTACCGGCTGATGATGATGACGGCTTAACTGTCTCCTTTGAATTCTCAGAGGATGAGACAATTGTCGGCTCAGCATTAATCAGATGGAATATTGGAGAAGTCCAGTGGCTTGAAGCAAGCTATCCAGCAAGCGGTACAGGTGTTGTAAGAGTAATTGATCCAGACATGAACTTAAACCCAGAAGCAGTTGATAATTTCAACGCTGATGTGTGGTCTGACTCCGATGCCGGAGGTATTGACCTAACTGTAACTGAGACTAATGAGGCAACCGGAATATTCGAAGGTACTGTGTTCTTCACAGTAACTGACGAATCATCTGGTCACAGACTCAGAGTCGCAGAAGGTGACACAGTCACTGCAGAATATTCGGACAATACACTACCTAATCCATACACAACAGCAGATGAACTTGATATTACTGCCACTTCACTAATCGGTACTGTTGTACCACCACTCGAGAGAGCACCAGCTGCTAACTTGAGAGTAGTTGACGCATTCGGTAACAGCTTAAGCACTGTTAACGTTGATCAACAGGTGCAAATAACAGCCGACTTAGCAAATGGCCAGGATAGAGAGCAAGCATTTGCCTACTTGGTACAGATTCAGGATGGTAACGGTGTTACAGTCTCACTAGCATGGATTACAGGTTCATTATCTGCTGGTCAATCATTCAGCCCTGCTTTATCATGGATCCCAACTGACGCTGGCACTTATACTGCCACTGCATTTGTCTGGGAATCTGTTGATAATCCAACGGCATTATCACCACCAGTAACTACAACGATAATCGTAAAGTAAGAAACTAGTTCACATTTCCCTTTTTTTCTTTTTTTTTGAATCAACACTTAACGTAAGTTATAGATCAATTTTCCAGAAGCAATATCTAGGAGATAATATCCAATTATTCTAAATTGAAATTTCAAATTCTATTATCGTTTTTCATTTTACTGTTGATAATTCCTATCAGTGATTCGTATTCAGAATTATTCATGTCTACAACAAACCAGGTTTATTCAGAAGGACAACCTCTTTTTGTATATGGAAAGGGCCAACCAAATGAAACTCTGATTATTAGATTATTTTCTCCAGATGATACAATTGTAAAGTTTGATCAATTCACAACTAGTAGTGATGGCTCTTTTGACTATCTGTTGTTAACGTGGCCTTCATCAACTTCTAATTTTCCATTTGGAACATACACTATTGAAGTAATAAGTACTGACCAAAAAGGTGCATCTCAAAAATTAGATGTAAAGTTTACATCAACTACAGATTTGATAAGCGTTCCTGTAGAGCGACATATTCTTACTTCTGTGTTTGCTCCCGAGACAGCTGCAATTAACACCTCATTTAGAATATTTGTACAGACTACAAGTGATGGGCTCTTGATAGGAGATGACCCAAAGGATTTACTTGAAACAACTCATATCCATTTACCATCTGGAAAAGTTGAAACAATATCTAACGCATTTTCAACACTTCATCAGGGGTTATACTATTTGGATTATATTCCACAGGAAGAGGGAACATATGTTTTTCATGTGGTGTCGTTTAACCAAGGAACCATCTCTCATGCTTCAGTTGCAACAAATGTTCTAAGTCAGGATCTGGGTGGAATATCAAATCAAATAATTGAACTAAATTCAGTTTTAAAAGAAACATCCGATGAATTAGATACGCTGAAATCAGAAATCGAAGGATTTGGTTCCACATTAGAAAGTGCTAGCACAAACATTGATGCAAGTGTAACATCTGTATCAAATTCTGTGCTAAACATTGAAGAAGCATCTTCACAACTAAACTCGTTATTCTTTCCTATTGTAGCTTCAATCGGAATAATTGTGGCACTTCAAATAACCATACTTGCCCGAAGAAGATAGTTATAATAATGCAAGAAATGAAAAACTTATCATAATGCCCAAAGCGGCTGTTTTTTTTAGTGTTCTTCTTGTTTCAGGAATGTTTGCAAATTCTTATGCTTTTGTCGGCGGTGATTTGCCTCTTGAAAATAAGATGCCATCATACAATTCTGATTTATTTGATTCTGATATTGTAAAAATTGATTCAGATTTTTTTACACCAAATAATTTTAAAAGATACATTGTTTTTGGAACAGGCTCTGATGACTCTAATTTATTAAAAAATAATTCTCTTTATGGGATTGAGTCTGGGGGAGGATTTTTTTATGTTACAATACTTCCAGAAAACTCAATCTCAAATTTAATTTCTAAAGGATACAATGTAATTGAAGATTTCAAGCTTGACTTTCACTCAAATGAATCCACTTTTCCTGATGCATCAAGAATTGGACAGATAACTGGATCTACACTAGCACAATCACAGTATAATGTTAATGGCCAAGGAATCAAAATTGGAATAGTAGATACAGGCGTTGATTTTTCAAATCTTGATATCCAAAGTTCTTTAGCACGAGATAAAAATAATCACCCAATCATGCTTGATGCTGATGGGCAGGGGATAATTCTTACAAATTCTACTTTTATTGCATTCATTGATAAAGATGGAATCATACGAAACAACACAAAACCACTTCCAGAAGGAACCACCTCATCTGTATATCTAACACGAGATGGTATTTTTTTAAATATTTCTCAAAACGGTAAAGGCACAAAAATTCAAATTTACAATTCCTTTTTCCCTCAATCTGGAAATACTCCTATATTTAACGGCACATTAGATACTGATTTTAAAATCGGCAGTGATAACAGAAACTACATCAAATCAAAAAGTGGAATTTATCATCTTGGAGTAATGTATCAAGGAAGTTTAGAAGGGCCGCTAGCTAGAATACAAGTAGTACCTATACTTGTAGTGGACTCTAATGTAGCAGGCTTTTATGACACTATAATTCCTGACATGAGCACTTCTTGGGAAGATTATACTAGATTTGATTTAAAATCTGGAGAGAAGCCAAAATATGATTTTGATTTTACTGATGAAAAACCAATTGTTCTAGGAAGTGGAAAAGAATTTCTTGTTTATGATTCAAATGGTGATGGTAAATCAGATTATAGTGCAGGGACAGTTGGCGCTCAAGTGCTAGATGTTTACGGTGTAATTCAAAACAAAACTGCTCATATTGATAAAACAGTAAATGCAATTAACGGAACTTTATTGCCTGCATTTGATTCCAAAGGAATGTTTTTTGGCGTGATGACAGATTTTATGGGACATGGGACATCAAGTACTTCCTCTATTGCATCAAAAGGTAATCAGACATATGACATTTACAACAATACAAACAAGTTTACAATCACAGGTGTTGCACCTGGTGCAAAAATTGTACCTGTAAAATCATTGTGGGCAGGAGATACTGTTTATGCATGGTTATGGTTATCTGGTTTTGACAGTAATGATCAAAGCTGGAATTTTACTGGAAAACCAAGAGTAGATATAATTTCAAATAGCTGGGGCATCTCAAATTTTCCATCGTTTAATTCTGCACCTGGAATGGATGTGCTATCTGTAATACTTAGCATACTTGCTACACCTCATTCACTTGATGATAATTATCCTGGAATAACAATTGTTTCTAGTGCTGGAAATTCTGGACACGGATACGGAACAATTGGGATGCCTAACTCATCTCCATTTGGAATAGCTGTAGGAGCTACCACAAACAATGTCTTTGTTGGCTATGGTCCGTTTAAGGATCAACCAAGATTTGGTAATGACACTTCTCACTTTAACCATGTAGTAGATTTTTCAAGTCGAGGGCCAGGAATTATCGGTGATCCAAAACCTGACTTGATGAGTATTGGGGCGCATGGTTTTACACCATCCAATGTTATTAAAACAAAAAAAGATTCAAAGGATGAATCTTTTTCATTATTTGGAGGAACTAGTATGGCAGCACCTCTAGTTTCTGGAAGTGCAGCACTTCTAATGGAGGGACTAAACAAACAATCAAAAGAATATGATTCTTTTACAATCAAAAATATTTTAATGTCTACTGCTAAAGATCTTCAAAATGATCCTTTTACCCAAGGTTCTGGGTTAGTAGATGCAAGTGCTGCATTAAGTTTTGTAAACGGTGAGGATGGAAAATTTATTGTTTACAATGACGCATCATACAATAATATCAAAGAAATTTTAAAACAACCCCTTGAAGCAATTAACTCTACATCTTTGGGATTTGAGAAATTTGAATTTCCAACAAAAACCATGCCTATGACAAGTTGGTTTGCAGGTCAATTGCATCCTGGAGAATCTAGTAAAACAACTTTTACAATTGAAAATCCAAATGATAAACCAATTCAATTATCAATCAAGCCAACCACAATATCATTGATCAAAAATACTCTGTATGATGGAACAACTAAAGTACAACAAAAAGATTCCATACTAAATAAATCGGATGCATTTATTCCAAATTACATTAAACTAACTGATGTCAAAAATCCTAAAGAGTTAGGCGAGTTCTTTGATAATAATTCGATTCCAACTGAATCATCGTTAATGATATTGAATCTTAATTTTCCATTTGATAATTTTATGAACAAAACTGATACTCTTTATGCTAATGACATGAAAATTTCTTCATTATATCTATATGATTGGATTGATAAAAACAACGATACCAATATAGCTAGTAATGAATTATCAATGGTTAGCAGAGCTGGATCTTGGGGAACAGTCCAAGAACTTAGAATTTCTGACCCAAATGAAAAATTTCAAGGAACTCCACTTGTTGGTGTATATCCTACTCCAACTAGATACTCCTACTATCTAGGTGATACAAAACAAAATTCAACTTCGATGGAATATACATTATCTGCAAGCTATTATCAAAAAGATAAATGGTCTGTAATTTGGCCCGAGTTTGAAACAATTACTGTTCCTGCAAATGATATTGCAAAATTAAACATCTCGTTAATTGCACCAAGTGATTTTCAAACTGGTAATTATCAGGGATTCATATCGTTTGAAGGAAAAAATCATACTGTAAATGCACCAGTATCATTTGTTGTTAAAGAACCAGTCAATCAAAAAGATTCACTTGTATTAATTGATGGAAAGCAAAGTGATGATATCCTTTATGGTAATGGTTATGTCAAAGGCGCTTTTGATATGACAAATAGATACATGGCAGGTGACTGGCGACAGTATTATTTTGATATTGTTGATAACACGATAAATTCAGCAGCCATAGAACTATCTTGGAAATCTGATGACACAAACCTGTCCGTATTTGTTGTCGATCCTAAAGGAAAAATAATTCAATCTAATATGCCATCGGGAGTATTTGGTCATTTTCTTGGTTGGCCTTCACTTGATTGGTTGGGTAATTCTGTTTTTAGTCAAGGAGGCGGATTCTACCCGGTAAAAAATAAAGATAATAACTCTACTATACTTTATGTTCCAATTAATCAAACAGGAACATATTCTCTTTTAGCTCATACTACATTGTTTGGTGGAAATCAAACTACTGAATCAATTACACTTGCTGCTAAATTTTCTAACATTTCTTCAAAAAACCAGACATTACAAATTCAATTAAATAATACAGAAATTATGTCGACTTTCAAAAATGAAACTAATTCTGAATTTATTGATGTCATCAGAAATGATTCTCAAATAATCACAAATGATTCTCAAATAATCAGAAATGATTCTCAAATAATCAGAAATGATTCTCAAATAATCACAAATGATTCTCAAATCATTACTCATGATGATGCTGATAATTCATCTTTTAATGTTGGATTATCAATTGGTATTGGAGTTGGAATTGCGATCGGAGTTGTTGTATTTTTGATTCTTAGACAAAAACCAACAAATAATTGAATAAGGTTTATAAGCAATTTGGCGAGTACGACAGCTTGAATGTCTGAGCAGAGGACAAAAAAGTCTGGCGGATTATCTAGAAGAGATTTTCTAAAGTTAATGGGGGCTGCAGGCACTGGGTTGGCTTTTGCTCCTTTTGTTCCATTTGGAAATTTCATGCCAAATCCTTCACAGGCAACTCTAGAAAAAGTTAAAGTCATTTTACCTGATGGCACTCAAGCCAATGTCAAAACATTTCCGCTTAACCATTCTGAAGTAATTACATATCCAAGTACTGGTGATCCTGCACTTGATGCAGAAGCATTTAGAAAATGGCAGTTCATTAGATTGCCAAAAGAACTTGGAGGAGAACAACAAAACGTTTCAGCTTTTAGAGCATATAGTATGGTATGTCTTCATCTTTGGTGTTTATGGAAATACTGGCCTGAAGAAGGACGAAAGAGAGGAGAATGCCCTTGTCATGGAAGTATGTATGATCCTACAACAGGAACTGCATTTGCTGGACCTGCATCATTACAAGCTGCACCGTCTAATACATTAGCCCAATTAAATTTTGAAGCTGATGCAGATGGCTTTTTATGGGTTTTACCACCAACATGGGGTGTGAATGACAATGGAGTAATTGGATATGGCCGTTTCGCTTCATAGACGTACTGGCGCAGTTGCCTTTTTTTATTGGCTCTGGGATGGACTAGACAGAACAATATTTACTGCAATTAAATTTTCATTTCCTGCTAGATTTGTAAGTCCGTTTGGATTTTTGGGAATGCTTACATTTGTTGTGTTTGTAATTCTTGGAATTTCAGGTGCACTTTTGATGTTTTACTACCAACCAATGTTGGATAGAGCATGGGATAGTGTCAAGTTCATCAATGATGATGTCCCATTTGGTTTTCACATTAGAAATATTCACTATCATGGTTCCAACGCAATGGTGCTTTTAGCAATTTTACACATGTATTATCAATACTTTAGTGGAAGATACAAAATTAGAAATGAAATTTTATGGGCAACCGGTGTAATACTTGGAACCGTTACAATTCTAGAAGCATTTACTGGATATGATGTTATCTTTAGTGAAAGAGCAGAACTTGCAATTAGTATAGCTGCATCTCTTACCACATCGATTCCGATAGCAGGACCGACAATCCGTGATGCGATGTTTGGTAGTGGATTTTCAGACTTTGTGTTACGATTTTATGCACAACATGTGTTTCTCTTACCTCTTGTAATGCTTGGATTGATGGCCGTACACTTTCCAAGGTTTCTAGTGTTTGATGTACCAATGGTTATGGCAATCGGTGGTGCGATTCTGATTACTGGCGGTGTATTCCCAATTGATATGGGGTTCAAGTTTGAACCGACAGTTCCACCTGGAATCACTGTGCCTGAATGGTATCTTACAGGACTCTATGCATTTTTGAGAACTCAATATGACAAGTTTGTTACAGGTGTTTTGTGGCCTGGACTTTTCATTGCGTCATTTTTACTGATTCCATTTATTGATAGATATAAAAAATTCTCATGGAAAGATCGTCCATTAATTACCGCATTTGGTATTACTGGAATAGCTCAAATCATGGTCACAACATATTGGGGATTCTACATTCCATCTGACACTACTATTCCTCTAGTAGAGCGTTTGGTAATTGATCCAGTGTTTCTATATACAGTAATGATATTGTTAGTTCCGCTAGGATTTGGATTCTCATATATGATGATCAAACTTGCAAAAGAATCTGAAAGAAAAGCTAAACTTGCAAAAGATAAGGGTCCAAAGAAAGTGGCAACGATTAATCTATCACAAAAATGGATTAATTGGCTAATTGTTGCACTATTGGCATTTCAAGTATTTCTAAACATCGCAGCATATAATGCAGCATTGACAGGAATGAAAAATATCTCGTTATTCTTCATAGGAATTATCTTGATAGTGTTTGCTGGATTCTTCCATCTTTACAGATATGGATTAAACCAAGCAAAGAATGCACCTCCACCACCACCTGTACCTGTACATGAAGAGAAACCAAAGGAGCTACCACAACCAGTTCCAACGAGTGGAAAACTTCCAGAAGGAAAATCCATAGATGAACGCAAGAAAGAAACAAAAGAAATTGCTCCGCAAATTACGCCGCCAAAAGTTCAAGCTGATTTGGGAGTTGGTGCCAATACAATTCCAGATTTAGGTTCTTCAGATCTAAAAAAACCCTAGTCTTTCAAAATTCTAAAAAAGCTTTATAAGAACTCTAAAGACCTACAAAAATCGTTGAGTGCAACATCAAGTCATGCATATGGCATTGGGGTTATGGCAATAATTATTGGAGTATCAGTTGGAGTAGTTTTTTACACATCATTTTATCTTCCAGAATCTTTATTGAAACCGTCTGTAGATGAGCATATTTTACATCCTGTCAAAGAGACTATAATTGAAATGATTGAAGGCTCTGCTAGTTCTGCTCAACAAGATAATTTTGTACCAAAATTAGTTAACATACAGCTAGGAATAGACAATCAAGTTATTTGGAAAAATGTTGATACAACTGCACATACAGTTACACCAGATCACAGAACTGAAGATTCTTACAGTGGTGTTTTTGGTTCACAAGGTGTTATAAAACCTGGATATGATTACGAGTTTCTTTTCACCGAACCTGCGGTAATAGAATATCATTGTGAACCACATCCATGGATGAAAGGTAAACTGGAAATTACAAAACAAAGATTCTAGATAGAATATTTTGCAAATATTATCTTACTTTCAATTTCTTTATGTTGTTCAATAATCGATGCTCTGAATTTTACCTCATGTGACTTTTTTGGTTCAAATTCTATTACTGCTGTAAAGTCTGCTTTATTTTCAGGCATAACATCTTTGTTGATAAATAATCTTGCAACATTTTGTGATATTTTCTTTCCATTATATGACTTGTAAATGATATGTTCATTTGAATCTAAAATTTGTGTATTGATTACTACTCCGTCATATCTACCTGGGTATGATACAAAAATTGTCCCCTTGATCTCTGACTTTGGATGAATCTCCTTTGGATTCAACTCAAATTCTATATCTTTCACGTAAACAACCTATTTGAGTCTGCATAAATAATTTTGTTAAAACGGGCCGGAAGGGCTTCGATCCCTTGACCACTGGATTAGAAGTCCAGCACTCTATCCAAGCTGAGCTACCAGCCCAAGAATCTAAAAATTAATTGTCATTTTAAGGGTTTACAACCATTTTTTCTGGTAATTTTCTCTTTCCATTTTAAACAAAAATTGTTGCGCATACCCAGCATATGGCCCAAAATATTTTACAATTTTTTCATGTAATATGTTATATTGTTTTTCTGTAATTGATTTTGTTTCAATTTCAAATTTTTCCAAATAATATTTCTTTAAAATTCTAATCATCCAAGTGTCTAATGGAAATGCTTCTGTCTTATCAAGTGAGAATAATAAAATACAATCTGCAACTTTGTTTCCTATTCCTGGTACAGTTAAAATTGTCTCTTTTGCATCATGATAATTTAATTTTTTAAGACGCTCAAAATCTATCTCTTTTGATTCTACCATTTTTGCTGCATCAATAATGAATTTTGCTCTATATCCAACACCACAACTTTGAATTTCTTGAATAGATGCATTTGCTATTTTTTTTGGTTCTGGAAAACTATAAAATTCTTGATTATCAAATTTAATTTTTGTACCAAATTTTACTGATATTTTTTCTAGGCTTGATTTAATTTTCTGAATATTGGAATTTGAAGAAACAATAAATGATATAAAACATTGAAATGGATCTTGTCTGATCAATCTTAGTCCAAGATATCTTTTTACAGCAATTTTTGTTGTTTTGTCTTTTGAGATTGATTTAATTATTTTTTCAATGTTATCATTACTTCTAAAAAAATCATATTTTCTATTACTATAGGATACAACATCTCCGAAATTATTTATTTTTAAAATATCTTGGCCATTAATACCATACCAAAAATCATCTTGTTTTTTCCAAAGAAAAACTTGACCACTATTTATTGTGTTTTCTATGTTAATTGTGTTGTACTCTATCATCTCAGATAGTTATTATTTCATTTACATCTGGCGCATGAGTATCAAACCCAAATTTTTCATGAATTTCTTGAGCAAATTTTTTACACGATTCCGAATCTCCGTGAACAGTTAGAACTTTGGGATTGCCTTTGATCTTTTCAATTATTTCAAAAAGTTCGTTTCGATCCGCATGACCTGAAAATTCAAACTGTTTTACTTCCGCAGCAACTCTTAGATCTTTTCCTCTTGTAGATACTTTTCCTGTATCTAGTAGTTTTTTTCCAGGAGTTCCCTCTCCTTGGTATGATACAAGTGCAATTCCATTGTTGCTGTTAAATGAAAGCTCTTGCAAATAATATGTTGCATTACCTCCTACTAACATTCCTGCAGGTGAAATAACAACACATGGTTCTTCTAATGCATGCTTTCTTTTTTCATGATCTCTTATTGCAACTGACTCATTGATTGCATCTGCAAACACTTTTGGATCTCTTAGATATTCTGGATGATTAAACATTATTTCATTTACTTTTAGTGCCATTCCATCCATTATGATTTTGTGTTTAAAGTTTGAACTTCTCAAAATACATGCCATTTCTTGAGAACGTTCAACTGAAAATGATGGGATAAATAATACTCCTTTTCTATCCATGACCTCGTTTGCAAATTCGATTAATTCTTTTTCAGATTCTTTTCTGGGTTTTTGTTCTGTTTGTGAATATGTACTTTCGATGATTAAAAGATCAATGTCTCCAATATCCAAATCTGCTTCACGAAGCATTCTTGACCCATGTGTTTTGATATCCCCAGTATAGAAAAGTCGTTTCTTCTGAGATTCTACTAGTACAGAACCTCCTCCAATTACATGTCCTGTCTCTCTTAATTCAAAAGTTGCATTGCCTTTAGTAATTTTTTGTCTAAATCCTATCTCTTTTGCATTTCGCATCATGTTGTTTAATTCAGGCTGTCCAAATGGCTGAGCATCTTTTGTAATTTTTAACATGTCCTCTATGAGTAATCTTGTTAAATCAAAAGTTGGCGGTGTTGCATAAACATCTGTATTTCCACTGACAAATAATGACGGTACATTTCCTGAATGATCTAGGTGAGCATGAGTAATGATGATTGCATCAAGATCTTTTGGTTTTACGTGAAGTGGATATTCTGGTGGCGATCCACGTTTTCCAAACAATACTCCATAATCTAATAACAGATTTGTTCCGTTACAATTTACCAAAAAACCTGAACGCCCTACTTCATTGGCTGCTCCTAAAACTTTAATCTCCAAGAAATAAATTGAATTTTGCTCTACCTTAAAACCTTCTTAGCATAGAACCGATCATTATGCTTATCATAGAATCTACAAAAGCTTTAATTAGTGTAAGCTAAGACTCGATCCTCATGGGAAGAAGCTTCCAAGAATGGTTAAAACAACAAGATCAAGCAGTAGTTGCTAAAACACGTGCAGGCGACGAAGCAAACAAACCACTTCTTAACCAACTTAACTGGATCTGGGTTAACAATCTGATGAAACAGAGAGCAGACCTAAATCCATCTTCAGCTGAATTACTTGACTGGGTAACCTCTGGTCAAATTGATGCAATGAGAAAATAAACGTGTAACACACGTTATCTTTTTGTTTTTTATTATACTGACAATTCTTCTTCCTTGATGTTTTTTCATTTTTGGCAGTTTTGTTTCCGATCAATTTCATAACAGGGTTATGGTTTTTGATTATGGTTTAAATAGCAACCAAGCAGACATTATGTTGTAATGCCAATAGCAATACTTCCAGACATTGACGAACAAAGATGTATCGGATGTGCACTATGTGTAGAAATCTGTACAACTCTTGGTCCTGATGTCCTTAGAGTAAAACCTGTTGAAGGCTGGAAGAGAGGTAAAGCATTTGTATTTTATCCAGAAAGATGTATTTCTGATGGTGCATGCATCGGTGTATGCCCAACAAAATCAATCTTTTGGATGAGACCAATGAATTACACAGCTGGACAACCAGTACCTCTTCACAAAAACGGTATCTTCATCAAAGGTTGGGCAGAAGACGCTGCACTATAAGCAGAATCTTTTAGCACACACTTTTTTCTTATTTTTATTT
>JAGXTE010000054.1 GCA_018334095.1 Nitrosarchaeum sp. | reverse complement strand
CGTTTAGGTTCAATATCATCATATAAATATGAATATTCATACTTTTCATGACTATACATTTGAAGCTTATTTTTCTTATCAGTACAATGTTTAAGATTATAGGTTCAAGTAAGATAACTCCAAGACATCAGATCACATTACCTGATGAAGTCATAAAACACCTTGAGGCGCAAGTTGGAGAAAATGTCGGATATTTTTTGGATGAAAAAACAGGACGAATCTATGTGATGACTCAAGTTAACGACTGAGTTCCAGACCAAGAGTAGTTACTGATTCAGAAAAATAGTTAAAAAAAATAAGCCATACAAAATTAATCCATGGTTGTGTTTTTCCGTCATTTTAATCACAACTAATTATCCATAGTTTTCATTTTTCATTCATTGAAGGGTCTATCTATGCATTACAAAGTGGATTTTATTCTAAAAATGATGTATGGGAAAGGTCTCGAGGTATTGGTTCCATTGGAGATGAATCAATTAACCACAAAGAAACAATCATTGATTACAAAGGACGAATCAAGTATTCATTTGAGAAACTACGGATCGGGACACTAAAGGAGAATCTAAACAAGGGGACATTAGAAAACATTGGTTCGTTTTACACGTCTTCTAAACAACTGAATATCAATGGAGACAGGGGAAGATTATGGCATGGTAGATTGACTGATGTGAGATTAAAAGAACACAACATTTCATCACCGTTTCCGTTACCACTATTTGATGTTGGAAAAATATGAATTCATAATAATTTTCATAAATACTTCTTCAACATAACTCATACATGACATATCAAATTCGTTCTTTCATGATTGATGGCATTAATCTTGATGAAAGAATTGTCAATTGGAAAGACAAAGTATTTTTTGGGCGTCATAAAATGCATCCTGAAAATATCAGTTTTGGTCATACCCTTTTTGAAAAAATAAATGACGTGTATGATGGTCAACCAATAGAAGATTTCGCTAAGATCTGGAGCGAAGAAGATGCAAAAGGATTGTGGCCTATTTTGATTTTTTTTGCATGTTATCATTTAGCAAATCCTAAAAAACAAATGCCAAAAATTTCTAAATTCTTTTCAAGTGCAGTTGAAAGGATTGATTTTCAAAAAGATGTTGCAGAGACTTTTGGTCACATGGGTTCAATTAGACCAGGTACTGAAAGTAGAAGAAACAAGATGACTAATGATGAATCGTTTGAATGCATGTCTGCAACTTTACCTCTTTTTGACAAAATCATGAAGAATCAGACAAGAGAATTTTCTATGAGTCCATTAATCATAGCATTACTTCTATATCAAAGAGCAATGGAGGAAGAAGATCATCTAAAAGATTTTCTTGATCTTGTTATTATTCTAGAAGCTATGTTTAATGACGGTACAGGTGAAATTACATTCAAGATCAGACAAAGAACAAGTAATTTTTGTGGAGAAACTTATGAAGAAAGAAAAGAAATTTTTGAAAAAATAAAAGAGGCATACAATGCAAGAAGCAAACTTGTTCATGGTGGCGATTTGACACTCGATAGATATGGGGAATATCATACATACAAAACATATTTGATTCCTATTGTTCAAAAATGCCTCTTACGATTCATTGATGAATACGATAAAGGAAAAACAAAAAACCAAATTAATCAAGAACTTGATGACCTTGCTTTGAGTTCATCTTAGTTTTTACAAAATCGTGTTGATCAAAATGTATTATTCTGGATTTTTTACATCATCAGATTTCTTACTATATTTCCAAGCTATTTTTGCCAACCATATTGTTCCTCCTCCAATAAAGAGAGTTGCAAACCATAATTCATCAGTAATAATTTTTTCTTTCTTTTGAAAATCTTCTATAATTTTAGGGTCAAGATCTGTCATATTCTGAGTCCATTCAAACATATCCAAATGTGTTCGAGTATTTCCTGCATTCATCATTGAAGCAACTCCCATCGTAAGGATTAGAGCAATTAGTCCTAGTTGTGCACCAAAGCTTCGATCTTCATTCTTCATACTATCGTAATTTAGTAGAACCTATTAAGAAATCCTCAACAAACTAACTTCAATCATTACGTTAGTCAGACGCAGGTTTTTGTTCCTAAAGAGGGGGGGGGGGACTTCCCGCGGATATGGGATCACTTGAAGAAGAATTAGACAGGAAAGAAATTGTTTTGGGCGGATGTAATGTAACTAGTAATGATCCTAAATGGGAATGTACTGACTGTTATCATAGATGGATATAAAATGAAACCTATGAACAAAAAATATTTGAGTCATGCATGGAGGAATTTAGGACACGATTTTACGCATAAATGATGTCTTATTTTGCACTTTTTTGTATCTAATACTTTTTTCCTAATTTCTGCCACATATCATCCAAAATATCAAACCGTTTTACGTATGTCTCACCAAATAGTTCCTTATGGCTTGATGCACTAACTGGCATACTCAATCTTGCTAGAGCAGTCACAAATTCTTTAACATCGTTATCTTTTGCAAGTTCTTCTTTTGCAAGCGTACCTAACAATAAGTAAAATGAATTGTCTAAATCAAGTATGTGATAAGCATGGGCTAGATACAGCAGGGCATCTGTATAATCTTCATTTAACTCAGCTAAACAATAATCAAAAAGCAGGTATTCTATTGGATATGATGGATTTATCTTCCTTAACTTTGTATAAATTTGCTCTATGATGAGATAGCCCCATCTATCATCCATCAAAAGCTTTGTAAATAACTGCACTAGTTTTCTTACGCTAATACTATCTGTATCGTATCCAATTTTTTTCAAAAATTCTATACTTTCATCTTTAGAAATTCCAAATTCAGAATCAAGTATAGATGCATTATGCATGGTTTGAACTTTAAAGCCTACTATCGGAATATCTTGAATTACATATGCTAGTTCTTGAAAAATATCTGGTGAAAATACTGATTCCTTCAATATTTTTTCTTAAATTACTGAATTATATTGTTTTCTTGAAGTCTTTGTTGGGTGATATTTTTCCACCTACATGCCTGTTGATAACATGTGATCTTCTGGTCTAATTCCCACTAATAAATCGAAATTAATAGGATCAATTGATCTAACAAAATAGTGAATAGAATTGATCGATCCATTACATCAGGAACTTATGATAAAAAATGGATTAGAATTATGGATGAAAAAGATTTTGAGAACTTGGACTTGTTAGAATTACATTATTTACAATTAGAAGAACTTGATACTGCAACTTTGATTGAAATTATAAAATCTCAAAGAAAACTAACTGACTCTTTACAAAATATTCAACGTTCCCCTTATGGTGAAATGATTATTCAAGAGGAGGAGGAAGTCATTAAAGATGAAGACGAGTATTTATAATGATGTCATTTTTACCTGCCCCTAGACCAAAGTATCAGTATTCTACAGTAAGATTTTTTGAAAGAGAACATGGCATTGAATTTACAAAATATGAGTTAGACCAGATGCAACATTTTGCTGAAGCCAGAAAACAAGAACATGTTGAAATCACAGGATATGTTGCTTGGTGTAGACCACCATATTTTCTCCTATTGCCTACAACAACTACACCAAATGGAAGGATAATTTGTAAAGTAGAAGATGGACTAAATTATCCTGATCTAAATCAATATTCGACTATACGTGGAAATTGGAAAGTGGATATACTCAAAAAGAAACTTGAGAAAGTTCTGGTAGTATCAGATATTGTCAAAACAAAGCAGGATTTTGGAAAAATAAAACCTGACATATCTACAAAAGATTTTGTTGATATTTTATTTGAAAAATGGCGAAATATTCGAGGTACCACAAAAGCGTTGATATCTCAAAGTTTTGTTAGTTCTCCTACAACAATGACTGAGAGAACAGGAGGATTCACGTTGACATTTGCAAGTTATTCAAAGAAAAATGCTTTGGATATGTTTCTAAGAGATTTGAACAGATTTATCCCAGCAGATTTTACTAAAAACAAGTCTCTTTCTTTTCCAGTACCTGAATTAGGAATTAAAGCAAATTTACCAAAATTTGGTTGGGATAACAATGTAGCAAATATAGAAAACATTCCAAAAAAAGTAGATGCAAAATTAGACAGAATTCCACAAAACACAGATGAATGTTCTATTACTTTACTTCAAAATACCATGGGGCCATTTAATTTTGATGCAAGGGGAATGGTAAAGTCTGATTACCCAATTGTATTGGAAGAACATGTGGAAAGAACTCGTGTATCGTATGATGTGGATCTATCTATTTCTAAATTTATTTTAGCTACAAGATTGTCAGCACCAACTGTTTCACTTGATGTTTTTAATCATGGTATTTTACATAATAGAAATAAAATCACAAAACTTGCAAATGACTATGATGCGTTTTCAAAAAGAACAGGAAATGAGCAATTTCTAGATCTTGGGCATAAGGGTAAACCACTTTCAATTCATAATCTCGCCATATCTATAGGTCGTTCTAATTCCCTAGATACATTATCTACAGATGAGATAGAAAATGCATCTCAAATTTACATTAAGAACTTGGAAAACGTTATGGAAATTCAAGAATTGTGGGGATATGATGAGATCCCAGCATCTGCAACTATGTCAATCACTGAAAGGCGTATTTGGACATATTTGAGAGATAATCCCGATCAATCCGCCCTAGAAATTTCAGACAATATGGGAATTCCTTTCGTGGATATTGAAAAAAATATTCGTTCACTATTGATGAATTCAGCAATATATGAATCTGGGTTTGAAAGATATTCTACCGTATCGCAATACTAGGTAATTACACCATTACCACTTACTTCTTAACAAAAAATTAAACAATACTTTGTGAAACAAGTAAAATTACCTACTCAATTCAAAACAAAACTACGAAATTGCCCTACTGGATGTACACAAAGAAGAACAAAAAACTATAGACTTGCAGAGAAAAAAACTTTTGATGGTAGAAAATGTTCTAATTGTGGATTTATTACAATAACTGGTGAATTTAAACCGCAATTTCAAAAATTTCAATTACTAAAACCCATTGTTTAATGATATTGTAAAATATATTGGAAATAGAATTACTCTTGATTTTTTCTAAACATATTATAAATAAAAATCTGGCTGACTCCAAATGGAGTTTTGTGTTCTTCTTCAAAACTTTTGATATGCACAAAGTAAAGCAGTGCATACCAGACATTTTTTTGGACAAACCATCATCACGTAATTTAAAAAATTAAAATATCGTAAACATTATTCTCAATCATAAATCACATAGATTTATGATAATATCCTAGAATACCGTACTTTATTTATTCTATTTACTATCTGTTTTTGTTAAATTATACAAAACACATGATATGCCTGACGAAAGTTGCCGAAGATGTGGCAATTCATTATATGATCATCTAAAATGTCTTGGCTGTCACATGATATTTCAAGAGATTTGCATGAAATGTGGGAAAAAGACACTTCCAAAATATCACACATGTGAATTAGTAAATGAAGATCTGTTCATAGTTTAATTATCAACTTCTAAAACAAGGTTCAAATTTTTTTATCATTTTAATGTATATGCACTACCGTATTTGGATGTCTTATTTTTTTAATGATTTATTTTTTATTTACACTCTAATTTTGTTAAATCTTTGAATCTACCACACATAATATCGCCTTCTGGATGATTCAAGCCATTTAAGATTTGAACTTTGAAAATAAACTAAAAATTAATTTTCCAATTTGGAAATAATATAGATTTTTAGACCAGATTTAGACTAAAAGTACTACCGAATCGGAAATTCTAAGCTAATTTCATTTCCATAGCCAATATTATCGTTTTTTTATAATGTTAATTCATGAAACAAAAATCAACATTCGTGGGTTTGGTTGCAATATTGTCATTGACAATGGCACTCTCACCTGCTTTAATTGATGATGTTTGGGCAATAAAATCTCAAGGAACTCCTAATCAAAAATACGGGGCAGCCACACAACATGTTGTCTGTGGAGATATTTTATGCTCAGAAGTTCAACCAATTAAAGTACAACAAAAAACAATGCGTATAGAAGGTCTAGATGTATTTTATTTAGAAGCAGGACCTTCTGATGCACCGACAATCCTACTGTTGCACGGATTTCCTACGTCATCACACATGTTTAGAAATCTCGTGCCAGCATTAGCAGACGAGTTTCATGTAATAGCACCTGACATGATAGGTTATGGAAGAAGCTCAATGCCTCCAGTAGATGAGTTTGAATACACATTTGATCATCAGACCAAGATCATAGAAAAGCTGACAGACAAACTTGGACTAAAACAGTACACCATTTACATGATGGACTATGGTGGGCCAATTGGATTCAGACTTTTTGAAAACAATCCAGAAAAGATTCAAGGATTTGTCATACAAAACGCAAATGCGTATGATGAAGGTCTTCAAGAGTTTTGGGATGACTGGAAAGTTTGGTGGAATGATCCAACTCCTGAAAATGAATCCAAATTACATTATTTGGTAGCACTGGATACTACAAAGTTTCAGTACACACATGGAACGCGAAATCCAAGTAAAATTGATCCCTCAAATTGGATAACTGATCAAGCGGGATTAGACAGACCAGGTAATGTTGCAATTCAGCTTGCAATGGCATATGACTACAGAACAAACATCCCATTGTATCCTAAATGGCAAGAGTCCTTCAGAGAACACCAACCTCCAGCATTAATTGTGTGGGGTGCAAATGACTACATCTTCCCTGAAATTGGTGCACACCAGTACGAACGTGATTTAGACAATGTAGAAAAATACACTCTAAACACAGGTCACTTTGTACTGGAAGAAGACCTCGAGTTTGTTGCAAAACAAATGAGGGAGTTTGTAAATTCAATACAATAGATTGGCCATTTGGCCTTTCTTTTTTTTTTATTCAGACAAGAAATCCTTTGCTTCAAAGAATCCTGCAAGTTCTTTGGATAATTGATCACAAAATATGCCTAAAATCTCAAAATCTACATGCGTAAGTTTCTTTTTGCTAAACATTGCCAAAACTGCAATTGATTTTTTCTTGTAAATTAGAGGATACGCTGCAAATGATTTCAGCTTTTCATTTTTAGCCCAATCATGATGTCTTATTCTTGGATCATTTACAACGTCATTTGTTACAACTGGTTTTTTTGTTTTGACTGCAGGACCAATTTTCAACGAATCTATTGAAATTTTAGAAAACTCTCCATCAATGTTTTTGTATTTTCCTGCACTAAACTTTAGAATCAAATTTTTTTCCTCTTTATCCACAAACCATAATCTTGCAAAATGCGCATCAAAATATTTTACAAGACTATCTGTAATTGCCTGTAATCTGTCATTTATGTTGTCATATTTTTTCAGAGATTTTAAAATATCGTATACTTGTGCTTTCTTTTCTTTTCCTTCAGATTCTCCATAAATCATGTATGGAGATGACTTGATAGTCTTTGAATCATAAGAACGGACATCAGAAATTAAATCACTAAATCTATTAAGGAAATTGTTTGATTCCAAGTCATACTGCTCAATTGAATCAAACACAAAATGACATATCCAATCAAAATCTCCACTTAGTTTGCAAGAAAAAATACAAAAATTTGATTCTTCTACATATTTAATTAGTAATTTGGTTAGGTCTTCGGTTTTTTTACTAAGTTTAAATTTTAAAAGTACAGTCCGATTAATCTTTTCTGAAATCACATTTGGGTTTAGAATTGCAGAGTATCCTAATATGACATCATTTTTTTCTAGTCTTGCTAATCTCTGTCTGATTGCTCTATCAGTAATTGTATAGCCCAAATCTTGTAAATTTGTTGCAATATCTTGTGAGGATATGCGAGCATTTTTGCCTAGATGTGATAATATAATTTTGTCAATCTCATCTGTCATGGAGTGTATGGGTTATGCTGTTTTTTATGGATTTCCAATTCGGAAATAAATTAGATAATTATATCTGAATAAGGGTAAAATCACTACCAAGTTGGAAATTTCAAGTTAATTTCTCTTCCAGCGTCAATATTATCAATTTTGATTATATAATAGCATGAAAGAAATAACTTCACAACAAAAAACACAAGGCTCAAAATTTGTGCTAGTCATCATTGCAGGAATTTTTGGAACAATTGCATTTGATGTGGCTATGTATGTAGACATTGCAATTACTGGAGTTCCACTTGATATTGTAGGACTATTGGGAAGTCTAGCAGTAGGTGAATCAGAGTACACTCAAACAGTTGGACATGTAATACACTTTGCAAATGGAATTGGTTTGGCATTATTGTTTGGTTATATTGCATTACCAATTTCCAAGAAAATAATAAAATTACCAATAGTAGTATATGCAATTATATTTTCCATAATTGAGAACATCATTGCAGTTTGGTTTGTAATGCTACCAATACTAGGAGCAGGAATTGCAGGAGTAAATATTGCCCCTGAAGTAGCATTAATGACTTTGTCAAGACATATTGTCTTTGGCACAGCAATTGGACTTGTTCTAAGGAGTTATGTAAAATGAATGCAATAATACTAGGAGGGTCTAGTGGAATAGGAAAAGAGACTGCAAAGATTCTCTTGCAAAAAGGAATTGAAGTTATACTTATTGCAAAAAATCAAATAAAACTAGAGAAGGCAAAAAAAGATCTTGAATCATATGGCAAAGTTAGTACTGAAAATGTAAACCTATATGATCAAAAACAAGTAGATGAGTTTATTAAAAAAATACAAAATAATGCCCAAAAAATTGATTATTTGATTAATGCAGCAGGTACATTTAACCCAAAACCATTCCTTGAACACAACAAGCAAGATTATGATAATTATCTTGAATTGAACAAGAGTATTTTCTTTATCACTCAGGCAATAGCTCAAAACATGAAGAAAAATAATGGAGGATCCATTGTCAATATTGGCTCTATGTGGGGCAAACAAGCAATCAAGGCCACACCATCATCTGCATACTCAATGGCAAAATCTGGACTTCATTCGCTAACACAGCATCTTGCTATGGAGCTTGCAGAATACAATATTCGAGTAAATGCAGTATCGCCCGCAGTAGTCATTACTCCAATATATCATCACTTCATAGAGCCCGAAAAAGTTGAAGAAGTTTTGTCATCCTTTAACAAGTTTCATCCAATTGGAAGAATTGGAACACCACAAGATGTTGCAAATGTAGTTGACTATCTATTATCAGACAAGGCAAGCTGGATTACAGGTGCAATCTGGGATGTTGATGGAGGGGTTATGTCTGGACGAAATTAATGTGATTATATGATTAAGCCTCCATTTACAAAAGAATCTGCACTACAAAAAGTACAGAATGCACAAGATGCATGGAACACCAAAGATCCAGAAAAAGTAGCTCAAGGATATTCTATTGACTCACAATGGCGAAACAGGACTGCGTTTTTCAAAGGAAGAGAATCCATCATTGAATTTTTAAAAAGAAAATGGGAAAAAGAGCTAGATTATCAACTAGAAAAAGAACTATGGGCATTTACTGAGAATCGAATTTCAGTCAGATTTGAGTATGAGTGGCAAGATGCTGATACTGGTCAATGGTATAGAACTCATGGGAATGAGCAATGGGAATTTGATGATGTTGGTTTAATGCATCGTCGTGACATGAGTGCCAATGACATACCAATACTTGAATCAGAAAGGAGAATTGGTAAAAATTGAAATCAATAACTTCTGAAAATAATAAAAATTCTGAGTACAAGTGTTTACATCAAAACATTAACGATCATAAAATAATTGAATGTCCAATCTGTTATCATGAACTCAAACCGTACTTGGAACCTCGTTACTGTGGAATTAGAGTAAGGTAGTTAGCCTAATCTATTTTGATATGAATACTATTCATACCTCATCAAGTTTTTTTCTTCTAGTGTTGCATGCAATGAATTTATTGCACGATATACATCCTGTGCTGTCTTTGCTCCTGTACAAACCAACTTGCCTGATGAAAAAATAAGTATGACGACCTTTGGATCTATCATTCTATGAATTACTCCTGGAAACTGTTCAGGCTCATACATGCTTCTTGGTAGTATCCTAGCCAGATTTTCAAGATGAATTCTTCCTCCCAGATTTATGGCAGATACAATATTTTGTATGGTTACTATAGCTTCATTTTTTATCTTGATCTTTCCTTTTCTGAGGGCTTCAACTACATCTTTTACCGCATTTTTTGCCATTTCTTCAGATTTTGAACCAGTACAAACCATCTTTCCGGTTCTAAATAGCAGAGTAGCTGTTCTTGGTTTTGAAAGTCTAAAGACAGCACCTGGAAACTGTTCTGGATTATACTCTACTTTTGGAAATTTTTTCTGAATGTCATCTAAATCCAAATCTTGGTCAATGGTAGCTGATGCCACCACATTTTCAATACTTACGATTGGTTTAGTTTGTGGCATGAATAATTATGATTTAGTTTGTTTTGAAATATTTATCATTTATTCCAAATCTATTTTCATAGAATAAAGTCATATCTTTTCAAGTAAGAAGATGCTTCAAAAGTTATAGACGAATTTAGCCGATTATTCTATAAATAATATTTTAAAATTAATTTGATTTACCGAATAACTACTGTGATTTCCAACCGCATTGAACACATATTGTTTTTGAATTATCATATTTTAATTCTGATTTGAATCCACGTTTAAAACACTCTGGACAATATACTGCGTATTTCATACATTTTCAAATCATAAAAACTATTTTAAGAAATCTCCAAATTTAAAGATAATTTTTAATCATTAAAATTAATGATACTGAAACTTATTTTGAATTACTCTCATTAAAAATTCTAATTTTTACTCTTGGGTTTTGAGCGAAGTCTAGTTTTACAACATTCACATGTGAATTCTTTAGTGTGGAAAAATAATGCACAACAAGAACAAAATTTTTGTCCTACTTTATATCTAAATCTAACATAGTCCGTATGGGATGAAGACTTTAGTCTAATACATAACCCCTTACATATCTGCGCCAATAATTTTTTCTAGTTTTTAAATATATTTAAGAAAATCTCCAAATTGATTATTTGCTTTTTTTAATAGAATATAATTAATCGATATATTTTTTTCCAGGTTTATCAAATTTTGTTTCTATTTTTCTAATTACTGCATATAACGTAGGTAAATTGGCAGTTATGAGATCCGTTGGAAAAAACATATCACTATATCCAGTACCTCTTCGCATTATCAAATTATTTTTTTCCAAAATATCTATATTGTGTTTTATTGTTTTGTAATCCAGCCCTAATTTTTCTGAAAGATTCAGTGTATTCATTGGGTTTTCAGTAATTGCACAAATTATTCTCATTCGAGTATACTTTCCACGCATTCCTGTAAATACAGATGAAAATAACTCATAATGATGTTTATCCACCTTAATATCTTCATAATTTTCGACATCTTTGAAAATTATATTTTTACACAAGGGATCAAAAGGCAATAACAATTACTCTTAATCTTGGTTTATAAAACTAATTTTTACGTGTTATCCTTTTTTGATCAAAAACACTTGATAATCTAGTAATATCTCTTGGAAAAAACAAATCAACAAACCAATCAAGACCTACCCTAATTTTTTTCTCAGTTGTGGGTAGCGTGGAAAGATAATATTGCTTCCAAATAAACCATGCAATAATTCCCTTAAACTCATGTCCCATTAGTAAAGCAACTCCATCTTTTTTGCCAATTTTAGCCATAGACCCTTTTGTGTCGTAGATAAAATCATACTGTGCATCTACTCCGTTTATTTTATTTTCCAGATTTTTTACAACTGTTTTTACTTGCCTTATTGCATGTTGTGCAGTTGGGGGATAAGGTGTCTTACTTCTAGGATCTACTGAGAATGCACAATCCCCTAGTGCAAAAACTTCAGGATTGTCTTCGAGTTTAAGTTGATAATTTACAACTAATCTACCCGACGGGTGATGCTTGGCATTTAATTTTTGAATAACTTCTTCAACCGTATTTCCACCAGCCCAAATTACTGTAAGCGTGGAAATTTTTTCCCCGTTATTCAAAGTTGCAATATCATTTGAAATATCATTCAATCTAGTGTTTATGTGGAATGTAACTCCTGCTTTTTGCAAGGTTTGTTTGGCATATTCTCCGAGATTTCCAATTTCAGGCAAAATCTTATCGCCTGCAGATACTAGAATTATTCTGATGTTGTCATGTTTGATATTTCGATAAAATTTTCTAGCCGATTCTCTGACAAAATCGTTAATTTCTCCTACAGTTTCTACTCCAGAAAAACCACCACCTACAACAACAAACGTCATTAATTTTTGCTGTAAACTAGGATCTGTTTCTTGATCTGCATCTTCTAGCATACTAATTATATGATTTCTAATTTTTATTGCATCGTCTAAACTCTTTATCGTAAATGAATTTTTTTCAATGTTAGAGTTTCCAAAAAAATTTATTTTACCTCCCATTGCTAAAACCAAATAATCATATGGAATAATTCTTTGAGATTCATCATAGATTCTTTGTATGGTGATTTGTTTTGAATCAAGTGAAATATTTACTACCTTTGCTTGATGAAATTGTGCTCTCTTGCAGAATTTTCTTATCGGTGTTGCAATGTGTCTTGGTTCAATAGTTCCTGTAGCCATTTCTGGTAACATTGGAGTGTGTAAGAAAAAATTCGATTCACTTACGAGATCAATACTTACGTCAACGTTGTTTTCAAATATTTTTTGAATTTTATTTAATACTCCTACCCCTGCATACCCTCCCCCTAAGATCAAAATCTTTTTTAGATTGGGAGATGGATTTACATGAACATTTTCTTTGTGATGCTCATATGTTTTGATGTTTGAAAATTCAATATTACATATGTGGCACAAGTAGTTTGCACCAATTTTTCTTGTTAATAACGAACTGATTATGCCTAAAGTTATGCCCCATATAATATGCATAAACAACGAATTTAGCATCTGATTTAGCAAGCCAAGTTTTACCTCTTGAGCAATCTGATTAGAACTCATTTCTGGATTAATCTCCGATAATATTTCAATGGTGTTAGGAGCTAAAAATATCTGAGTTACAGGAATTGCAAATACTACAAAAACTACTATTCCTGAAATAATCCCATATGCTAAACCTTTAGAAATTATAGAAATATTAAATCGTAATACCCTATGTAAAAATATTCCAGTTATCATTCCAATAATAGTTGCAACAAAAAAGTGTAATGCTAAACCTATCTCAGGCTGTGAAGAATTTACAATCTTAGCTGCGACTAGTAACCATACGTTATAAGATGAATTCCCAAATAAATCTGAAAATATTATGGGCAGATGCATTGTAAATGCACCAACAATAGAACCAATCGCTACAAAAAACACTTCTTTTCTTAGTGAAAAATTTACTATTGGACTTATATGGTTAGTGTTCATTGCTTATCTCCTTTTAGTGCTATTGATTTATTTTTAAAGTTGAATTTCATTTGATCTATCTACAACAATAATTGGACAAAGCGTTAAAAGATTATTTCCAAATTATAATCATAAAAAAATATTATCTGTTAAAAGAATATGCAATTGCTTATTTATCAATAATATGATATTTTTTCTATAACTTTTAATTTTAAAAGTTATTTTTGTCCAGATGATTCAACTTGCTTTTCATAAACATCGATTATCTCCAATGCATTTCTAATCACGTTTTCAAGTGTTTCAAATTCATTATCCATCTCTTCAAAAAATGGCTTGAGATCATCTTTAGTATGTTTCATTCGTAACATAGAAATACTATGGTGAAAATGACATATAACTAAATTCCCAAATTGATTCCAAATTCAATTTATTTTATGCCTATTTTTATCAACAAATATCTAATTTCTTGAGAAAAGAGCTCAATATATGCGAATTTAGTATTAATCATAATACTACGTAAATTGCCTATTTTTCATTTAGCAGTTACATTTGGATGTTTTTGGGTTGCATATTTTACAATCAATCAAGCATGTATCTTCTGGACAATATCCGCAAAATTGTTTTTTATTTTTATCTTTCATTGCTATTCATCATATGCAAAATATATCAACTTTATTCCAAATATTGTTTTTTCATGACTCTTGTTAATTGACTCTATATGATCATTTTATGTTAATTTGTAGCAAACCATGAGAGTTAAGAATATGGATGATGATACTGTAAGATATTTAATCTGTAACAGAAAAATTGTATTGTATCATATGTTGTCTTAAAAGAAATTTTAATATAATTTTGAATTGAAAACAAATGATTTTTGTAATAAAAAATAAAAAAGATTAATCCCTATTGAAAGGGATCAATGAAAGGGCAGTTTACTATGTGATCACTATCCATTGGTCTTGCCAAGCTCACGTCAATCAAACCTGCTTTTTGATAGGCAGCGATGTCTGACATTGTTTCTAGCACTGCTGCATTGCTTGCATCTTTCCATCCAATCACATTGATTCTCCACATTGGGGAATAGTTTGCATCACCTTGTGCGCCAGCTGCGATTCCTGCTTGGAATCCCATTGGGCCTGAGCCTTTGATTCCATTCATGAATTGGTACAGATCAACTGCGGCAGAGTTTGCAATCAGACTTGCAGAAGTCGGTGCGCTAGTTACTCCCATCATCTCGGCTGGACCTGAAGGTGTCGCATCAGTTACGATATAGTAGATGGTTCTTCCGTCTGGACCCCAACCTCTGTGTGCAACAAATGTCACAGTTTTTCCTTTGGTGTCGATTTCAAGAACTTGTGCATCGCCATATGGTGTATCGTCAGCTAGAGTTTTGTCTTTCTTTACCTTCATTTGTCCTTCTGGCCAAACTATTTGTGGCATGTTTAAGACAACCTCTAATGGACTCAAAGATATCTCTCCTTTTTTCTCTGCATCTAGTATTGCTTTTTCAGAATTCAATACTCTTGGTGCTGCACCGTCTTTCCATGTTACATGAACATGTGATGTGAGTGCACTGTATATCTCTGATTGTGCAGGAGTACTGGTAAAGACTTCCCCCTGATATCCGTGGACTCCGCCACCATTAATTCCATTTGTAAACATGTATGTCTTTGAGAGTGCTTTTGCAGGGGCATTCTTTAGCAATGGAGCTAGCTCTACTTTCCATTTTTGATTCTTTGTAATCACATCTGCATGTGTCTTATCACTGGAATCTGTGATGATATAGTATACATCTCCACCGTTATAGAATCCTTGATGCATTGGAATCTTTGCTGGAACATTTGCACGTGATAGTTTTAAAACAGAGCCTGCATCAATAGTTGTTTTTGTTGTTTCAGTCATTTGTTTTTCTACTGTCTTTTGTTCTATCTTTGGTGCTTCCTTTGCTTTTTGTTCTATCTTTTGTTCTTTTACTGGTTGAGTTGCAGGAGCTTCAGAGCATAATCTATCGCCACAAACAATTCCTTTGCTTGCAGAACCATATGATTTTGTTGGTGTTCCTTGTGCTTTCTCGGCAAAGGCTATGTCGTAGCTTTGCGTCAAGCCTGCAGTGAAAAGCGGCAAGATAGCCAAAAAGGCTATGATTTTCAATGTTGTATTCATTAGGCACAATTTTTAACCAAAAGATAAAAGCATTTTTCCAATTGTTTGTAAAATGTTGTCTTGTTTAATGAAATTGATATGAACCGTTACTATGATTTTTTATTTTCGTTTCTCTTTTTGTAAATTTTCATATTTCTTTCATGATCTGAATGATCATCAAGATGATAAATCAAGTCTTCTTTTGTATTAAAAATTTGTTCACAGTAATAACATTGATGAATCACCACATCAATACGTTCTAGTTAAATTAATGATTTTACCCAAATTAAAAAAGATGTAGACCCAAAGAATCTATTCTTCAGTTAGTTTCTTTAGCCCATCTAATGCCATTTTATAGATGCCTGAAAGCATCATGGATGCTTCTTTGTCAGAATTAGTCATATCCCCAGACCAAATAACCTTTGACTTTCCTTCATGATCGGATACTTTTACTTCTCCTTTCAAACCTGGAAATGGCGGCGGTGCATCAATGATGGAATATTTTAATGTCCTTGTATTGTCATCAATAGAATCTAGTCTTTCCACTAGGTTTGCTGTTTGATTGGGACCAAGTTGTATGTTGCATCTTCGTTCACATCCTGCATGGTTACCGTTTATTTCGGATTTTAGAACCATCGGAATATATCGTTCAACACCGTCAAATGAACGAATAACTTCCCATATTTTAGCAGGGGGTGCATTTATGATTGCAGATTCAGATACAATCATTTTTCTTTCCTCTTATCTGTTGTTTTTTGTTTTGTCATGATAAGACTTTTCTTAATAGTATAAAAAAAAATTCCCAAATGTTACAGAAATGATAACAAGATAAAAATAAATTTCAGAGTTTTTCTTTGAGTACATCATTTATTGCTTTTGAAAAACTGTATGATTCTCTAGTCTGTTGAATCATCTTTGCCTGTATGTGACGAATTTTTTTACAAACATCATCATCTAACATTATAGTTATTCGTTTTGTCAACACTTCCTCATATTTTCTAATTATGTTATTTAAGAAAATTTCCAAATATTTGAATTTAGAAAAAAGTCTTTATACTTAAAAATGTGATTTTTCACATGCAATCAAAACTTGTATTTGCAGAAAACAAATTTCATGATATCACACATTGGGGTATAAGGGCATCAATTGGCGCAATCTTTATCTTTCACAGTATTAAAAAATTCAATCCAATCTGGCAAGAATGGCTTGTAAGCAATGGTTTACCCGCAGAATTACAAATGCCTATTGCGCTTGCAGAGTTTTTGGGTGGAATATTTTTGATTACAGGCGTGCTTACACGAATAACTGGCGCAATATTTTCAATAATTCTACTTGGAGCCATATTCAAAATCAAAGGATTAGACAAATTTGCAGGAGGGCAGTTTACAGGTTGGGAGTTTGATCTTGTAATGCTTGCAGCATGTTTGATGATAATAATTACTGGACCTGGTAGAGTATCTATTACAAATATGATAAAAAAGATTCCAAAATATCTTAGCTAGTATTTATTCAAACTAATCTAAGACATATGATCAAATCCAAATTTTCCTGGAATTCAAAATTAAATAATTTTAGATTTTAAAGTTTTTTGCTCTAACCTAAGTTTGTATGCCGTCAGTCCACTAAATCCAAATATGATTACTAGTCCCATGTATGATAGTGGTTGATTATATTCAATTAGTATTGTAGATATCCCTGTTCCAAAAATACTTGGAAGTAAAGATAATGCATAGAGCCACCAACCACAACATCCCAAAGGAACTAGAGAAAAAAATGACAAAAATGATGTAAACGCGGTTCCACCAGTGTTGCCTCCAAATGTTTTTTTCTTTATATTTAATTTACATCCTAATTTCTTTGAATAACTTGAAAGATACATTTGTAATCCAACACCCACACCCATTCCAAATATGATGACAGAATTGATCTGAAATGCTGCAGACACTGCATCAAGAGGTGCAAGTGCGGGAGTAGTAATAATGACTACTCCCAAGTATATCACTATAGTAATTACTCCAATAACAATTCCTTTTGATAGTGGTTTCAATTTTTCTCCAGGTAAAGTAGTGTATCTGGATGAAATGCAACCCATTCAAACCAAAATCCTGGATCATATACTTCTCTTTGCAGTTTCTTTCCCTTTAATTGACCTTCAATTGATTCTCCTTCAAAATTCCATATGCTCTTTGTTTGCACATCAATTATTTTTCCATCAGAATATTCAAAATCAAAGACTTTATCATCGATAATTCTGTTAAAAGCTCTTGCCATTTCAGGATACAAAGAGACTAGGACAATTTTCTTGTCCCCTATATTGTCATTGATTACCTTTTTTTGTTCAACATCAGATAGTTTGTATGCCTTGTAAACACCGTTTTCAAAGCCTAGAATCTTTTCTTTTAAAAAGAGTCTGTCATCGTTATTTTCTACAGGAAAAATTATTCGAGAATCAATATAGTAATCTCCGTAAGGATCAACACCATACGCTCTAAAAAATCCAGTATCCGTTGTTAGTACAAGAGTATCTGGATATAGTGATTTCCAGTCAGACCATCTTGCAACATCAAAAGGAATTCTTTTCAACGTATGACCTGTCATCTCTCCAGTTATGGCAATTCCTAAAGCCTGACTCCATTGTGAACCAGTATTTCTATCATACATCACAAGATTGCTGTTGTATAATTTGCCTGATGTTCCAAATTCGGTAATTTTTCCATCAACATTTCTGTCAAAAACTTGGTTTGTAAAACATAAAGGACAATATGTCACTGCAACAGGAATTCCACCAACACTGTCATTTACAATTTCATGCCATACCATGATAAAGAGCGGATATGCTTTTTGTTCTCCATTAATGTTAACTCCTATAACTAAATCGTCATCAGAAACAAATTCTGCATCAAAAGAATTTACAAATTTAGGATTATCAATTGACGGAATTCCATCTTTTGGGGGTCCGCCACTTTTGATCTGATCTAATGGAATGATATGTTTTATCCCATCAGTAGTTTGAATTTTACTTGTGTCTATTGATTTATCATAATTCGTTTCAGGTGTTACATTTTTTATTATATCGTCATTTGTATCTTGTAAAATCGTTTGCTGTGATACAAAAAAAACAGTTACAACTAGAATTACTCCAATCACACCCAATATCGGGTATTGATATTTCATGTTTTGACAAATAGATTTCAAGTATTAAGAATTATTCCAAATTTGATAATTAAAAAATATTGAATTTGGAAATTTGCTTAAATAATGTTAGTTGAGACCAGTTTCAAATGAAGAAATTACTTTCAGCCTCAATTGCAATGGGCACAATAGCCTTATTCGCATTTGCTATAATATCTGAAAATACATATGAAAGTAACGTATATGCCGCACCTACAAACATCCCACAAGAAAATCAACAGGGACAAACTGTATCCGATGGAATCAAAGTAGAATTTGGGGTTCCATCCAAAGTTTATGCCACTGAACTCACACCAGTAAAAATCAAAGTTACTGATGCCAATTCTGGGGCTAATCTGTCGCATGTTGATTGGGCAATAGTAGTCAAAGATCCACATGGTAATGTTGTGTATAAAACAACTACAGGACATTCTCATGTAGGAATAATGGACTTTAATGTCGCATTTCCAATAGGTGGAGAAAACATAGTATCTCTCACATCATCATCAATTGGTTCAAAAATGATGGGCATGGATGTACCACTTATGGCAAGAACTCATACTATGACTTCTGGCAGTCCGATGACATTTGAGAAAGATGCTGAAAACAACTTTGGCTCAAGAACCTTTGAATATCCAGTTTATGTGCTTCCACAAAAACAAACTCGAGTATTAGATGGTTCTGAGAAAGGAACGACAGTAAATGTCGAACTAGCTACTTCCTCAAATGAAATAATTGCAGGACAGCCAACTACACTACTTTTGACTGTAACTCAGCCAAATGGTGAAATGTTGACACATCCAGATGCACTAGTTTCAGTAAGAAAAGGCACTTACAAAGTGTCAAGTTCTGCAGAAGCTGGAGATCCAATGATGCCAATGAATGGTGCATATCACGGACATGTAGGACAAATGTCGTACACTGCAACATTTCCAAGTGCTGGAAACTATGTAGTCAATGTTGATCTAAACAGCTTGCCAGTCTCAAACTATCAGTTTGGACATGCTTCTGCAAGATTCAACGTATTAGTATCTGACTCTAGCGGTGAGACTGCTGCAACTATGAAAACTGCTGCAAACCATGTTGATATATTGGGTTTGGAATCTCCATTCTATTCCCCAAATGGAATCAATGTGAAAACAGGAACTACACTGACATTTGATAATGTTGACGGAAACTTTCACACCGTTACAAGTGGAACACCAGAATCTGGTCCAGATGGAAAGTTTGATAGTGGTTTACTTGCAAGCGGACAAAGCTTTGATGTAAAACTTGACAAATCAGGCACATACAACTACTTTTGTACAATACATACCACAATGCTTGGCACAGTAACTGTGTCATAGCTTTTTTTTTATTTTTCTAATAAATTTTACAAAAATATAAAATTGGGAATTTACTTAAATAAAATACTCGTTTAGAAAAAAAATGCCAGGAATTATATTTTTGTCAAGAAAAAACCCTTTTCATAATTTATGGAAGGTACAAACCAATACAACTAAAAAATCAGGGAACACAATGAGATTTTCCAAAAGGAATAATGTGACAACAGAAAATAATAAGAACAATCTAAAATTCAATTGGAGTAAAGAATAGTTTGTCAAAGATTGCAGTGTTTGTAGGATCAGTCAGATCTGATAGAAATGGAATTTTTGTAGCAAGATGGATTGAAACAAAGTTAAAAGAAAGAAATCATGATGTGTTTTTTATTGATCCCATGGAACTTCAGCTTCCTTTGTTAGACCGTATGTACAAAGAGATGAGGGATCCAGAACCAAAATACCAGAAATTACATGAGATGATTAAAAATTCTGATGGATACATTCCAGTAACGCCTGAATACAATCATACTACTTCTGCCGCATTAAAAAACACGCTTGATTACTGTCTTGACGAGTATTTTTTCAAACCTTCTGCAATCATTTCCTATTCCGCGGGAGTTTTTGGAGGGATAAATGCAGCTCAGCATCTAAGACAAATATTTGCAGAACTTGGTGCACCATCAATCCCATCATCATTTCAGATACCAAAAGTACAAGAGGTATTCGATAAAGGAGGGAATCTACTAGATGAGGAATACAACAAAAGAATCAAGCGGTTTCTTGATGAATTTGATTGGTATGTTGAGGCATTCAAAAACCAACGAGTAAAGGGAACTCCATACTGATTTTCAGTATCTGGATTGTTTTTAATTCATCATTGCAAAATTCAAAATGAATTTGGAATCAATTTGGGAATTTAGTTAAATCTGTCAAATACATATTGAATATATGGATAAAAAAGACGAACAATCCCAAAGTCGATCCGAAGAAAAACACATCTCAATTTGTGATGTCATGAAAGGAGATACATCAGAAATAATACAAAAGTTGGAGTCTAATATACCCACACTTGTCCAAAACTACTCTGACTTGTATACTGCATATCTTCACATGTTTGATGATCTTTTTGGAACATGTTACATGGCAGAAAAGGAGTTTTTTGATAAACTAAACATTGATCAAGTAACTCTAAAAGAAATCAAGAGAAATTCAGATATGATAAAAAATTATTGTCTGAACAATATTGACATGACTGCAAAGTTCTTTGATTTTTATGTCCAGATGAGAATCTCGGCTGTAAAGTCATTTGATGCATATGCACATACTATGATGGATTCATATGCAAAAATGCTCTCACAATTCAATCAATCTATGAATCTTTCCAAATAATTTTTTTGTCATGAATATTGAAAAATTCATCAGCATACGAGAAAACAAGATAAGATACTTGGAATATGGAGTGTCATCTGATGTTATTCTGTTAGTTCATGGATTAGGCGCATCTGCGGAAAGATGGGAAACTGTAATTCCATACTTTCGAGAAAATTATCGTGTAATAGCACTAGACTTGCCAGGTTTTGGATTAAGTGACAAGCCTTCTATTGATTATACTATTGATTTTTTTGTCAAATCTCTTTCTGAATTTATAGTCAAACTTGGAATTGAAAATAATATCATGATAGGTTCATCGCTTGGAGGTCAGATAATAGCAGAGCTTGCAATATCAGAACCACGATTAAATAAAATGATTCTAGTCTCGCCATCGGGTGTTGTGAATTATTCTACTCCTGCACTTGATGCCTACATCGCTGCAGCAATTTTACCAAACCAAAAAAACGTGGAAAAGGCATTTTCGATGATGGGTGGATTAGACAAAGAAGTTGATTCTCAAATAGTGAATGAATTTATCCAAAGAATAAATATGCCAAACGCAAAAAATGCTTTTCTCTCAACCCTCATATCTAATAAAAAAGCAAAACTAACTTGTGAAAAACTTGCAAATGTATCTGTTCCCTCTTTGATAATATGGGGAGACAATGATCCAGTAATACCAAAAGAGAATTCTGATTTGTTTTTTTCATGTATAAAAAACTGTAAATTTGTGGAAATGAAAGAATGTGGTCATACTCCATTTGTAGACAAACCCGAAGAATTTTCAAAAATTGTATTAGACTGTATGAAAGAAAATTAACTTGGTTCTAATTTTGTAAAAAATTATAAAGAAACATATCAAATATGTTTTATATTTTTTAGTTTGGATTTTTTTAATGCTAGCATGATCCTTTTTTGAAGAGATTTATCATTAATTTCTGGAATTATATTCTTTTCTCCAAGTTTATTTCTTGGAATAGTATTTGCAACAGCTACAGCAACCGCATATAAAATATCTAGAGTTATTTTACGGATTTTTAGATCTAATATTGCTCGCATCAAATAGGGAAAAACAAGAGCATTGTTTACTTTATTTTCATAGCTAAAGCTTCCCGTTGCAACAATTCTAACTCCTGCGTTTTTTGCAATTGTAGGATTAATTTCAGGAGAAGGGTTGGTAAGCGCAAATACAATTGGATTTTGATTCATTTTCTTTATCATCTTTATTTTCAACAGATTTTTTATTCCAGAAACACCGATAAAGACATCAGCTCCGATAATTACATCATCAAGATAACCACGCTCATCTTTATTTGTAAATTCTGCAATTTCATTTTTGTATTTATTCATACTTTTTTTTCTACCTTTGTATATTGCACCATTTGAATCCAAAACTATAATGTTTTTACATCCTGCAAAATAAAGTAATTTCCCGATCCCATAACCTGCAGATCCTGCTCCTGATATGACGACTTTAACTTCTGCAATCTTTTTGTTTACTAAAACAAGTGAATTTAGCAGTGCAGCTAATACCACTACGGATGTACCGTGTCTATCGTCATGAAAAACTGGAATATCTAGAGACTCTTCCAAGTCATGTGATATGTCTAATACCTTTGGTGATTCTATGTCCTCTAGATTTATTGCTCCAAATACAGGAGATATAGCCTTGATAGTTTCTACAATATGTTTTCTATCTGTAATGTTAAGACAGATTGGAAATGCGCTGATTTTTCCATATTTACGATACAATACGGATTTTCCTTCCATTACAGGTAGTGCAGCATCTGGTCCAATGTTTCCTAGTCCCAATATTCTAGTTCCATCCGTGATAATTGCTACATTATTTGCTTTTGAGGTTAATTGATATCTCGTGTTTGGATGATTAAAAATTTCTTTACATACCGTAGCTACACCTGGCGTGTAAATTAATTGCAGATTCTTGTTAGATAACTTTGTAATTTTAGTTCCCACAAATATTTTTCCTTGTAGTTTTTTGTGAAATAATATGGCCTCTTTTGACATATCCTGACTAAATCCTATACCTAATGAACATTGCTCCAATTGAATTAGGTGTATATGTTATCATGTCTCATAACTGTGTGATTCTGAATTGATCTTTGTATACTTGATTACAACTACCACATCCATTTTTTCTTGTTCCAAACCAAATCAAAAATAATGGAATTAGTATATACATTGAGATCAAAGGAAAAACTGCAGAATTTTTGTCCAGGACATATGTCAATATGCTAATACCAACAATAACAAGCAATGAAATACCTGAAATTATATTGATTTTGTCTTTTATTGTACTCATTCAATAGTCACCCCATTCCAAAATGCAATTCGCTCTTTGATTTTTTTTGCAAGAAATGATGGTTTCTGATAGTACCAAGCACAATTTGAATTTGTTTTTCCCTTTACAATAACTGACATATAACTTGCCTTTCCTTTCCACGGGCATAATGTTGTAGTACTACTTTCTTGAAAATATTCTTCTTTAATTGAATTATATGGAAAATATGCATTACCCTCAAGAAAAATAACATCGTCGCTTTCAGCCAATATTGTATCATTCCATATTGCTTTCATGATTTTAATTAATAACTAAAATATTTAAGAAAATTCCCAATTCTTGATTACATGAAATTGTTTTTATTTTATTCAACAATGAAATAGACTAGATAATATGCCGTATGAATATTGATTCAAAGAATTTGAATTAATGATCAAATCTCCGAATCAATCTTTTAATAAATTATATTTTGTTTCTTACTTCGTCTCATCTATTCTAAACTTGTCTTTATGGTTTTTTGTGACTTTCTAACTATTACATAGGTTATACTGCCTAGAACAATTCCATATATGATATGTGAAACTAATGACCCTATCAAAAGCATTGGTTGCATGCTTTGTAATTGCTGCATAATCATATCCTGCGGAGCTCCTGGATTCATCATTTGCATTAGTTGAAGCATTGTTGGTGGTAATACGTTCATCATCATTGGTAAAAATATAACTGCAAATGAGATAATTCCTGCGGCCATTCCTAAAGAAATTCCTTTTTTAAAATCTTTGAGCGATAGTTGTGACACATTAATCGTTGCCCCAAAAATAACCCCGATCATTATACTGGGAATGAAATGAATCATAATTCCAGTCATTGCTGCGTCTTCTTGGGTTTGACCCATTGTCATGCCAACTAAAATTGGGAACAAATCGGAAGGCAAATTTATCATAGACATCATGATCATCATAGGTACAAGCATAACAATTCCTGCAATTATTCCTGCAATAGCTCCTGCACCAATTCCCTTTTTAGAAGAATAACTTTGTTCCATGGTCTCTTGAAAATTTTTTTGTATTTAAGATAATTCCCAAATTCAATTAGAATCAATAAACCTTTGACTTGATGAATAACGAGGCAGTCAAGAGGGGTAATTCTAATTTTTTCATTTAACAAATTAGTTTGCATTGATGATTAAACAACACAAGACATCTATCATGTCGTAAACTCATTGTACATTACACTTGAAGAAAATGAATTATGTTGATGATTCTGTAATTATTCAGGTACTGTCTTGTTTGTTTACATCATCGTTAATTTTAAAGGTAATTACAGTTGAGTTTCTAAATCCACCCATCTTGTGAATTGAAAATGAAATTATCCCTATTGCAACAATCATGAAAAGTGGTGAGTATATAGTTAAAAATATGCTCCCACTCAAAGGCAACAAAAAACCAATAAATGAAAAACATGCAGGACAAACTCCCAATACAAATCCTAGTGTACTACCGCCAAATCCAGATTTAGCACCAGATTTACAATCTATACACTTATTTTTTGAATAAAGATATAATGAAATGAACATTCCAAATAATGCAGAAAACATAACATACGGAATTGAGCTTAGAGGCTTTTGAACAATATCTGCAAACCAAATATCAAATGCTAAAGAAGTTGTAATGCTTTGGATTAACGGTGTCAGAAAAAATATTCCAATGGCTGCAATTATTGTAATTACTGGTTTTTCTTTTACTGCTTCAAATAAAATAATCTTTGGCAATCTATGTCTCCAAAAGAGAACCTAAAACAGGTTCAATATTTGAATATGGTAATGGTTTCACATCAACCCATTTTATTATTCCGTTTTTATCAAACACATATTTTGTATCCAAATATTGTACTTTGTATGTACTTGCCATTTCAATTCCCTTGGCAATATACCAATCATCATTACCATATTTCTCTCTCCATTGGATAAATTGAGGATCTGTTTCTTTATCATCTACAAATACGATCAAGACATTAAAGGCATCACCACCTTTCTCATTGTCAAATTTTGCCAAGTTTTGAGCACCAATCTGGCAAGGAGTACACCAAGTAGTTGTAAAGAAAACAAAGAGAGGTTTTCCTTGGAAACTCTTCTTGGAGATTAAACCTTTTTCAGGGTCTATCAAAGAAAAATCAGGAGCAATATTACCTTGTTCAAGTCCTTGAGTGCTAACTGTATCTGGTGTTGTTTTTAATTGAGTATCACTAGTATTAGACACTGAAACTGATGCTAAAGCCACTATGATTACTGCAATTCCAACTCCTATTGCGATGAATTTTGTTTTACTCGACACAGCAGCTCAGTTTTTTCAGGTTTTTCTTAAATGATGTTGCAACCAGCTTTATGGACTCGCTCATGGTAGGAAAGACGTGAACTGTATCAATAATGTCATCTATAGTCATCTTGTATTTTACTGCCAGAGTGGCTTCATGAATGAGGTCAGCAGCCAAATCAGAAAGAATGTGAACTCCCAAAATTTGCTGTGTGTTAGGATCGACTAGCATCTTTATCAGCCCTTTAGTCTTATTTACAATCAATGCTTTTGGAACATCTTGCATCAATAGGGTCTTGCAGCTGCATGTGCCGAATTTTTCCATGGATTCTTTTTCAGTGATACCAACGCTGGCAACCTGAGGAGATGTAAAAATTGCATGAGGTACACTTGTAAAATCCATTTGTTTGTCAGCACCAAAAAATGCATTGGATGCTGCAATGTTTCCTTCCTTTGCTGCAACTGTTTCTAACATTGGCTCCCCAGTTACATCGCCAGCAGCATATATGTTTGGCACACTGGTTTTCATTTTTTGATCAACTAGTATAGCACCATTTTTTGATGTTTTGATGTCTGTGTTTTCCAGTCCCAGATCCTTTGTGCTAGGAGTGCGTCCTGTTGCCATCAAAAGTTTCTCGGATTTTATTTCAAATTCATTTTCATTTGATGTAAACGAGACTAGAACTTGGTCTCCCTCTTTTCTTACTGATTTTATTTCCACCCCGGTGTAAATCTTGATGCCCTCTTCTTGGAGATATTGCATCAGTGCGTCAGAAATTTCTGGTTCTTCATCTGGGATAATCCTTTTGTTTCTCTGAAGGACAGTGACTTTGGTTCCAAATCGTGAAAACATTTGGGCAAATTCCAATCCCAATGCCCTTCCGCCGATAACAATCATCGATTCAGGTTTTTCATCAAGACTAAGAGCCTCAATATTTGTAAGAAAACCAATCTCCTGAATTCCCTTAATTGGCGGAATGGTTGCAGATGACCCTGTAGATATTAGGATGTTTTTTCCAGTCAGGATATTCCCATTTACTTTAATCTCATTATTTGATATGAATTTTGCATCGCCTCGAATATACTCTACATTAGGCACGGATTCTAGCACGTCAGAGTATTTTCGAGTTCTCTGGTCTAACACCATATCATCTTTATCTTTGATCATACTTGAAAAATCAACAGGATTATTCTGACAATGATGTATCTTTTCTCCGACATCTAAAAGATTCTTTGTAGGAACACATCCTACATTGACACATGTTCCTCCTATTGTTCTTTTTTCAATCATGGCAATCTTGATATCTTTTTCTGAGGCTTTTAGTGCACAGGCAAATGCTGCCGCACCGCCGCCGATAATTATTAAATCATAACTAGTTTCCAATTTTATCTCCGCCTAAATCAGTTATTGGCACAGAATCTTTCTTCCATCTTTGCACTAAAATTCCAAGTACGGCACCAAAGGCAAGATGTGCAACAAGACTGATTACAAATATGTTGTAACCATCCATGTGTTGTATCCCAAATGGTCCTTTCATCATTATCAACCAAGGCGCTAGCATCATGCCAATCTCAATTATGAATCCCCATATCAGACCATACCACCACTTTCCTTTTCCAATAAGTAGCGAGTATACAATGCCAAATGTTGCTCCGTTCCAAAAATGCCATAGTACCCCAGCAGCAATCGCATCAATTGGCGCAACAAATAAATTCATTTGTACTCCAGACTCCATGATTATTTTTTGAACTCCCATTATTGTTGATGCTTTTTCTGTAAGCAGCATTCCCGGAAGCATTATCATGTCATCCATAGGAATCCATTTTGTGAAAAGATAACCCGGTATCCTGATGATTTCAAGTGCAAGTGTAGCTACCGCACCTGATGCCATTCCAACAAAGATTTGTTTTGAAATGTGTGGGAATTTTTTATGTGAAAGAATTGCTACTGCAAAGATTGTAATTACTGATGGAATCAATACAAAATTTCGAAGTTCATCATAGGGAATAATTGAAAGCGAACCTAGTATGAGATAACTTACGGATCCTCCGCTGAGGATAATTACAATTAAAACCAAGGCTACCTGTGCTTGTTTATTTTTCCAAACTGCCTCAGACATGATTATACTACAATTATCAAAGTATTTAAAATACAAAGTTCATAGCATAGTAGTGACTTCGATAGATCATAGTAATGTGATTTGTTTGTGTCCAATAGATGGGATAATTGAGACAATAAGCAAAAAATGGAGCCTGCTACTGGTAAATGAAATAGGCAATCATGGTTCCCTCAGGTATAATGACTTGTTAGAGGAGCTAAAGGGAATTAGCCCTTCAACCTTGGCATCCATGCTAAAGGAATTACAAAAAGAAGACATCCTCTCAAGGCAGGCATTCAACGAGATTCCTCCCAGAGTAGAATATTCACTTACAAAGCGAGGTAAAGAACTCCGTATTGCAATAATGCCACTTTTGAAATGGGCTACAAAAAAAGGGAATTTCGAAATGCATTGCAACTGTAGTTTAATGAAATAATTGAAATAACATAGAGAATCGCGATGAACTTGAATAAAAGTAATTTATTTTTCTAAATCTCGTAAAGAATCAAAAAATTCTACAAATTCTACAGTATGTGATTGTTTTGTTTCATCCCAAACTCTTTTGAACTTAGGGATTGTAAGAAAAATTCTGACTAGTTTATTCCAACGTTGCCACAAAAGAGGGTCAATAGTTTTTGTTTTATGTAGCCTAAACATAAATTCAAAAAGATCTAAAAATGCAACTGATATGTAATATTCTTCTGGTGTATCAACTATCGAAAATCTTTTTGTAAATAATGGACTTTGCATTGCCATGTTGGTAAATGTATTTGTATTTTCCAGTTTTAGTCGTGCTTCAATTACTTTGGTATAGATCTGTTGTTCACTTTGAATTTGCATGTTTTTACGGACGTTTGAAAATTGAAGAATTGAAATCAAAAGAATTCCTGTAAATATCAATGATGAAACTAATGGTATGTACTCAAAAAAACTCAATTTAATTATTCTCCATATTGTTTTATCTTGATGAATAACATCTATTCTACATGATGATTATGTGATAATTGGTCATAGAATCGTATTGACTTTATATTGACAAATTCCATCATTCCATACTTTGAAAGTTCTCTTCCAAATCCACTTTGTTTGATACCTCCAAACGGTACTCTAGGATCAGACACTAACATATTGTTAACCGAAACCATTCCAGACTCTATATCTCTTGAAATTTGCTCTGCTTTATCAAGATCTTTTGTCCAAACACTTGCACCTAATCCAAATGATGATTCATTGGCAAGTTTTATCGCATCTTTTTCATTCTCTACTATAACTATGGATGCAACTGGACCAAATGTCTCTTCATGATAAATTCTCATTTTCTTTGAAATATTTTTTATTATTGTTGGTTTGTAATAGTATCCTTTATCGCCTACACGCTTCCCACCTGTCAATATCTCGGCACCATTATCTATTGCGTCTTTGACTTGACTCTCAATAGTTTCCAATCCTTTGCTATTTACTAATGGACCAACATCGGTATCTTCAGAAATTGGATTTCCTACTTTAAGCCGTTCTGTTTTTTGAATAAATTTTTCTATAAATTCATCTGCAACATTACTTGTTACAAAGAATCGCTTTGATGCAATACAGCTTTGACCACAGTTGATAAATCTACCTTTAACTGCCCCATCTGTGGCCTTTTCTATATCTGCATCACTACAAACAATGAAAGGATCACTTCCTCCTAATTCCAGGACACATTTCTTGAGATTCATGCCTGCCTGTTGAGCTACTTTGGCTCCTACAGAAGTACTTCCTGTGAATGTAATTGCATTAATATCTGCAGAATCTATGAGGTGTCCTGCAACCGTTGAATCTCCAACTAGTGTCTGAAATACACCATCTGGAAATCCTACTTTGGCAAATAGTTTTTCCATTTCAATTCCACATTGTAATGTTGCACTCGCAGGTTTCAAAACAATTGTATTTCCTATGATCATTGATGGTGCTGCAAATCTTAATGCTTGCCAATATGGAAAGTTCCAAGGCATAATGCTGGCAATTACCCCTAATGGTTGAAAAGTGATTAGTGTTTTTCTTGCATCTGTGTTTAACACTTCATCGTTTATGAAAACTTGACCATTATCACCATAATACTCCATGACTGTAGCACATTTTTCTATTTCCGATATTGCTTCTTTGATGGGTTTTCCCATCTCATTTGATGCAACAAGAGCAAGTTCTCTTTTATTTTTTCTAAGCTCTTCTGCAAATCTATGAATTAGTTCTATTCTTTGATGCATATTTTTTTTCCAATTAGTAAATACATTTTTTGATTTTTTTACAGAAGTATTTACTTGCTCTTTACTCATAATGTTATATTCTGAAAGAATATTTTCATTTGAAGGGTTTATGGTTTTAACTTTCAATATCGTTTGAACTAAAATGAATTATTAAAGCATATTACCAATTTATTGTAACATCAAAAATTAATTTGGGAATATCTTTAATAGCAAATTTATAATTATGATTACATGAAACAACATGTGTTATCAACATACAAATCAAAAGAAAATTTTAAACCAGAATTAAAAATACAATATGCAACAAAAATTTTAATCAATAATACCGAGTTGAAAAATTAATGAAAGTAGTGCAAGTTATAACTCCAAAAAAACCATTAGTGGTAAAAGAAATTAAAACTCCTATTCCTAAAGGACATCAAGTATTGATAAAAATTGAATCTGCAGGAGTTTGTCACAGTGATATTCATGTTTGGGAAGGTGGGTATGAAGGAGTAAAAGGTGAAACAATGAAAGTTGAAGATAGAGGGGTTAAATTTCCATTGACATTGGGGCATGAAATTGCTGGTATTGTTGATGCTATAGGAAGTGATGTTGAGCAAGTTAAGAAAGGAGACCGTGTAATTGTTTATCCTTGGCAAGGAGACGGTATCTGCGATGCTTGTCAAGTAGGTGATGAACATGTATGTGATCACCCAAAATCATTAGGAATCATGCAAAATGGAGGTTATGCTGAAAAAATATTGGTTTCTAATGAAAAATATCTAGTTAAAGTAGGGGATTTAGATCCTAACATAGTTTCATCGCTTGCATGTTCTGGCCTTACAGCATACACAGCTGTAAAAAATGCAAAAATATCTCCAAAACAAACCATGGTGATAATTGGTGCAGGTGGATTAGGATTAACTGCTATCCAAATTGCACGAGCACTACTTAATCCTACAATTATAGTCTTAGATGTCGATGATGCTAAATTAGAAGTTGCTAAAAACCTAGGAGCAGATTTTTGTATTAATTCAAAATCAGATGATCCAATACATCATGTAAAAGATATGACTAATGGTCTTGGGGCTGATGCTATTATTGATTTTGTCAATGGTCCTATGACTGTAAAACCTGCATTGGAGATGCTAAAAAAACGTGGAAAATTGATTCTAGTGGGATTGTTTGGAGGTTCAATTGAACTTAATTTGCCATTATTACCGTTAAAATCTCAAACCATTATTGGTTCATACACTGGAAGATTGGCAGACTTGCCTGATTTAGTTAGTCTTGTAAGAAGAAATGCAATAAAACCAATAATTTCTAAAACATTCAAACTTGATAATGCAAACAATGCATTAGATGAATTAAAATCAGGAAAAATAATAGGAAGAGCTGTAATTAATCCTTGATGAAATACTTACAATGTGAATTTATTCTCTCATAATATTTTAACAATAATCAGATCCTAATGAAATAACTTTCTAATGTTTCATTATATTAAACTATGATATTAAATATTACAAAATTATTTAAATTATTAATACAACCGATAATTTTAACAAATCCTAAACAATTCATTTGTGATTTAACAATTAATCCATGTGATATTTTGAATTTGGGATAATCCTTTAATATTTTTGTAGATGACGGCCTTTATGTCTCTAATTTTCAAAACTAACACTGGATCTCTTGTTGATATAGGTGTTTTAATTCTAAGAATTGGAATTTCATTTGGATTTATCTGGGCAGGTATTGGTAAAGTATCCGATCCTGCTGGCTTTGGAATGATGTTGCAAAATATGGTGGGAATCCAATCTGAAATGGCTACAAACATGGCTATGCTGATAGGTAGTTTGGAGCTTATATCTGGCATATTGATTTTACTTGGATTATTGACTCGACCTAGTGCATTATTTCAAATATTTGTTCTAATTGGAGCCATGGTCATGTTTGGGTTTGATTTTACTGCTGGTCCTGCAATTTGGAAGGATCCATCGATGCTTGGTCTTGCAATAATGTTGGTATTATTTGGATCTGGAAAGATTGGAGTTGATAATATTATTGCAAAAAGATTCAATAGTTCTTACAAGTACAAATAGGAATTTGAGATGAACAAGCATATACAAGTAATTAGATTAGTTTTTTCAAATATTTTCTATCTTGTATTGTCTGGAATTATTTTTACATCCATGTTGATTTTATTGTTATATGCACAGGGATTGTTATTTTTTGAACCGTATTTTATTTTTAATATCACAGAAGATGTAATACCAAGTTTTATTTCAATACTTGCCGTTTCATTGCTTACAAGTATTGTTACAGCAATTTCAGTATTTCAGATCAGAATGATAAAAACAAGCTCAAAAAAAGTAGGTGCTGGAATATTTGGTTCAGTATTAAGTGCAGGTTCTGGAATATGTACAAGCTGTAGTACCGTAGGATTTTCAATCGCTTCATCATTTGGTATTGCTGGTTCAACTGCAATATCTTTTTTATATGATTATGAAATTCCAATTAGACTTGTTGCAATAGGCATACTTAGCATCACTTATTTTTCAATGGTACGTAAAATTACCTCTGGATGTAAAATTATGCCCAAAAATAATTAACACAAACATATTCATTAATTTTTTTAAATTATGAATTTAAATAATTTTCAATTAATTATATTCGATATCAATTATGATGAATTGGTAAAATCTTTTTATGCTCTAATTGTCATGTTTTACTATTGAGTATTTTAAAAAATCGTTTTCAATACAAAAAATACACAATAGATAAAAAATTATGTTATTTTAAACCACATGCTACAAAAATTGAAAAAAGTTTTTCTGAGGAAATAATTTTTGGGTTGAGTTTAAAAAACAAGATGGTTCAACCCAAGTTTTTTTATGATATACAAGGTTCAGACTTGTTTGATAAGATATGTGCGCTTTCTGAGTATTATCTTACTAGAACTGAAATTGAGATTTTGAATAACATTAGAGAAGAATTGACAATTACTCTCGATTCTGGATACAGGCTTGTTGAATTAGGAAGTGGTTCAGCTACAAAAACTAGGATCATATTGGATGTATTAAATAAAATCCAATCTAAAATAGAATATTTTCCAATAGATATATCTGAAATACTAACTGAAAGTTCAGAAATTCTACTCGATTCCTATTCTAATCTGTATATTACTGGAATAATTGACACTTATGAAGGAGGATTACGATTTATTGAAGAATATGATGATAAAAAAAATCTGATTATTTTTTTAGGTTCAAGTTTAGGAAATTTTGCTGAAGATGATGCAATACATTTTCTTAAACAAATAAACATGACAATGAAAAGATCTGATCTTTTTCTTATTGGATTGGATTTGGTTAAAGATAAAAAAATTCTTGATAAAGCGTATGATGATTCACAAGGAATCACATCTCAGTTTAACTTGAATGTGTTGCAAAGAATAAATGATGATCTTGGTGGGAATTTTGATTTGAATAAATTTGAACATCATGCATTTTACAATCAGGAACTACAAAGAATAGAAATGTATCTTAAATCAAAATCAGATCAACTTGTACATATTTCTAAAACTAACACCGATGTTAAATTTAATAAAAATGAATTAATTCATACGGAATATTCCCACAAATACACAGTTCCACAAATTAAAAAAATGATGAATCAATGTAATTTTAAAATTAATAACATGTGGTTTGATTCAAATCAATATTATTGTGTATTACTTGTATCAAAATTCTAAACATCTAAAACACATCTAAATCCTGAAAACAACCATCTTTCATCTAATCTGAAAAAGTTTCTATAACTTCCACGAATTGACATAGTTGGTGTTCCAAATGATCCCCCTCTTAGCACTTTTTGGTTGGTAAACCACTTGTCGTTGTATTCTTCAAATCCTGATTTGAATCCTGGGTATCCCACAAATTCAGATGATGTCCATTCCCATACATCTCCAATCATTTGATGACAGCCTAAATGGCTCTTGCCTTCTGAGTATGTGCCAATTTCTGTAGGTTTCCACAGGTATGATTCTAGTAGATTTGCATGTTTCTCAGTAGGTTCTTGATTTCCCCATGGGAATATTGTTTTTTCCTGTTTTTCCTCATTCCAACATGCGGCTTTTTCCCATTCTGCCTCTGTGGGCAATCTCTTACCTGCCCATTTGCAATATGCTGATGCTTCATAGAAGCTTACATGACATACAGGTTCTCTAGGATTGATCTTTCTAAATCCTGTAAAATCTCTTATCATCCATTCTTCATCTTTTTTCTCCCAATACATTGGTGCATTCCAATTATTTTTTTGAACTTTTTCCCAACCATCTGATAACCAAAATTTGTAAGATTCGTATCCACCGTCTTTGATAAATTCTAAATATTGTTCATTTGTTACCGGAAAAGCATCCATTTGAAAATCATTTAGATACACTATATGTTCCGGTAATTCTATATCATAACAAAATTCATTTTTATTATAACCCATCTTGTATAGGCCTCCGCTCACACTCACTGAATATGGTTTAATCTCAGGAGCAATGGATGGGATATTTTTTATAACTGGTTTATACTGATCTGCCAACAATCGTTGTAGATCATAGACTAGTAACTCTTGATGCTGGCATTCATGATGAAATCCAGTTATGATTAATTTTTCCAAATCATCCGTCATTGTATTTTCTTGAATGAATTTAATCACTCTGTGATTAATCACATTGAAATATTGAAAAATCTGATCAACTGTAGGTCGAGAAACAATTCCTCGTCTTCCTTTGTCGTGAGGAACTCCAAATTGTTGATAATACGAATTTAAGTATTCAGAGAATTCTTTTGAATAAAATTCATAATTAGAGTCGATTTTACTCATAATTGCTTCATATATCCAACTAACATGTCCTATGTGCCATTTTGGAGGACTCATAAAATAATCCGTTTGTACCACATAGTCATCTAGTTCTAAATTTTTTACTAGTTGTAACGTTCTGTCTCTTGTCTTCTTAAAAATTTCAAGAATTGATTCTTTTGTAGATTCTTGCAAAGTCATTTTTATTGTGTCCTCTTATCATATAAAAAAGAAATTTGAAGAGATCATGTAATCAACAAATTACTTCTTGAATTATTTGATTCTATTTTAGCCAACAGATGAATTGTAAATATCATGCAATTACACCTTTACTAGGAAAGTCTATCTCTGGTGGTATGCCTATATCTGCTATTTTGAATTTTATTTTTGAGTTTATAATGCCTTTTTTTGGTTTATGAAGAGCAATTACAAAATCAGAATTTACCGAGATATTTGCAGAAATGCCAGTATCTGCATTAACTCCAGATGGCACGTCATTTGATAGTATGTATGCTTTTGATTTATTCATTTGAGATATAATGGAGTAAACTTTGTCGTGGATTTCAGAATGAACCCCAGTTCCAAATATTCCATCTATGATTATATCTGAATTTTCTATTATTGAAGATATTTTCTTAGAATTATTTTTATTTACATAAATTACATTGATGAATTTATTTCTACGAGTGATAAAGAGATGAAATTTTGATGGAGCAGACATGACTTTTTTTGATTTTAATAAAATAATTGTGACCTTTGCCCCAAAACAGGTAAGATGACGAGCTGCAGATATGACTCCTCCTCCATTATTTCCCCATCCAGATATACATGTGATGTTTTTTTCTTCAAGCTTGGAAAATTTTTGAAAAACATGAACTGCAATTGTCTTTCCAGCATTTTCCATCATTAGTTCAACTGGAATACCATAGTTCATTGCATTTTGGTCTATGATTTTCATCTGTTTTACTGTTAGAGATGAACTCTTTGTCAGATTTGTTTGAATATTTTTATAATTATATTTTTTCATGAGTTAATGTTCTAAAGAAGTAAGATTTTAATGATTTTCCAAAACAGTCTCAGATTTTTGTTTCCAATTTGGAAAATACTTTTTAAACTACTCCAAAAAGGATCATTGTGGGTAAAGACAAAGAGTCAAAGAAAATTAAAACAAAATCAAACAAGACTAAATTCGTAATCATTGGAATTATTTCTGTCATAATAATAGGTGTATTAGCTACAATTTCCACAAATAACACTACACCAGATAATCCTCAAAGTACACGATTTTCAATTGATACCACAAAGGGATCTCCTGTGTTAGGATCAGAGTCAGCACAAATAACAATAATCGAATTTGGTGATTACCAATGTCCATTTTGTCAGAAATGGAATCAAAATACAAAACCACTAATTGAGAAAGACTATATTGATACAGGAAAGGTAAATCTGATTTATGTTGATTTTCCAATAATTGGCTCTGATTCAATCAAGGCTCACGCAGGAAGTTATTGTGCCGATGAGCAGGGACTCTATTGGCAATATCATGATTTTCTATATTCAAATCAAGGTCATGAAAATGATGGATGGGCAAGCACAAATAATCTTAAAAATCTAGTATCCGGCATAAATGGATTAGACACAGATTCATTTTCTAAATGCATTGATTCTGGAAAATATGAAGACAGAGTCAAGGAAAACAAAAATATTGCATCAAAAAGTGGTGCCAAATCTACGCCGTCATTTATTGTAATTGGTCCAGATGGACAAGCAACACCGATATCTGGAGCACAGCCTTACTCAGTGTTCCAAAAAACAATTGATGAAATGCTTGTATGATTTTAAAATTTGAGTTTCACATACAAAATTGGAATAATCCTTTTCTAGTATGATGTAAAATAGAATATCGAAATATGTTTAGAACCAAAACAACCATACAAAATGTATGTCCCAAATGTGGGATGGAATTTTTATCTCAAGAAAGGATGTTACGCCATATGATTAAGGCTCACAAACGAAAAAGATTTGAATGTGATTCTTGTGGCTTTAGAAACTAGTTTTAATTATTTCTTTATCTATACCTTATTTTACAAATTTTTATAATCATTCCATAGAAATTTTGAGAAATATTCCAAGTCCTATCATTTCAGCAATTCCTACTCCCAATAGATATGGAAATGTTTCAGGAACGTAATATGATTCCATCATAAAATATCCTAGTGCTCCAATGGTATTATGCAAAAATAACATGAATGCAACAACTATCATGCCTAACGGAAGTTCTGCCTTTGTTTTGACATAGATTTTAGCAAATAATACTATCAAAATTGCAATAATTGTCATGTTGATCATAGAAACTATGGTAAGAATTAGTAAATTAGGTTCCAATCACACACAATACATTTGCAATCTTATTTAGTTTTATCCAATTTTTTTCCAAATGCCTGTATGTAACTCTATTTCAATCCTTAAAAAAATTAGAAGTGTAACGAAGCGGTAATACTATGATTGGATAGAATTTATCTGTAATAACTTCAAATTAATGAGAGTATTGTTAAGACATTAGTAAAAGATCACTATTAATGAATCCTATTGCAAGACAAAAAACAAACAATTATCTTTATGGTGCCTTTGTTTTTCTAATTAATTTTTTAATTCCTCTATATGCTAATACTGGAATAATACACGTAGGACATCCTATTTTTGAAATCGAGCAACAACAAAGACATGCACATTCCCCTTTGCTATGGTTACACTCTTTACAGGTCATGTCGTTTGCTCCTGGATTTTGAACGAAGTCTTGTTTTACAACATAGACATAAAATATCATCTGTATAAAAAAAAGAGGTACAACGCGAGCAATATTTCTGTCCCAATTTATATCGAAATCGAACAGACATTGAATTAGATTGGGGCGTTAATCTAACGCATATTCCTTTACATATTTGTGTCAACGTTGATCATTTTTCTATAATGTATTTAATGAAATTCCCAAATTGAAGTTACAGATTAATTTGGGAATTTATCTAAATAGCTGTTTTATTTTAAGTATGTATGAGCAAACAATTGAATAACATAAAAAATTCTCAGCAATTTGAACAAGAAGTTTTAAAATCTGCGAATCCTGTATTCGTGGATTTTTGGGCTGAATGGTGTGGTCCATGTAGAATGGTCAGCCCAGTAGTTGAAGAATTGGCAAATGATTATCAAGGTAAAGTGAAATTTGTCAAAGTCAATGTTGATGAGGCTAATGAACTGGCATCAAAATACAACGTGTTCAGTATTCCAACACTTGCTATTTTCAAGAATGGGAAAATAGTTTCACAAAAATCTGGCGCAGCCACAAAAGAGTCATTTAAATCCATGATCGATACTTCTTTGGCATAGATCTTTTTTTAATCCATTTAATCATAAATTATTTTATTAAAAATTAAGAAATTTATTTCATTTCACATCCATGACTCTCCCACAATTTTGGGGAATAATTTGGGTGTAGATGTAGAATTTGACTGGACTGGTAAAGTTGTCTTTAAAAGTTCCAGATTTGATTTTTTTGAATGCAATATCTACAGAATTAAAGGTAATTTTTTTACACAAGTGAACTTAAGATGTTATGAGTTGTCTTTACGATCATTAAGAGATTTAATCACACCCAATCTCAAGATTTTGTTTGTGGGAACCAGCCCCGGGGAACTATCTTCCAAGTCAGGGCATTACTTTGCTGGACCATCAAATGTATTTTGGAAATTGCTTTTTGAGTCAAAATTAACGCCTACAAGATTAACTGCTGTAGAAGATGCAAGTATTTTGAAATACAAAATGGGGTTAACAGATATAATTAAAAAACCTACAAAAACTCCAAAGGAGATTAAAGAAAATTGTTCAATGAAGAACACTCAGCGATTAAATCGGGCAATTAATTTGTTTAATCCCAAAATTGTTGCGTTTGTAGGAAAAAATAGTTTTCGAATATATTCACAAAATCAAGCAAAACTGGAATACGGATTTCAATATAATTTCAACGATGTTAGAATGTATCTACTCCCTTCAACTAGCGGACAAAGTTATGCAGATACAAAATATGCAGAAAAGTTAGAAATGTTCAGAGAATTGCGAAGGTATTCACTCAGGTTGTAATTTTCGTCTTTTCCTGATATACATCAATAAAATGCTGATAAGTTGAACATAGTGAATTATAAGTCTGTTCCAATATCTTGTTATTTTTTGTTTTGATTGCACTGTACGCAATTAAAATCAGACCCATTTGTTTCCAATATTCATCCTTCTGTAATTTTTCTAACATATCCAACATGGAACTATAATTCACATCTACACCAAATTCAATTTTTGCGGAAGTCATAGTTCTAAGGGTTGATTCAAATTTGTTTAAATTCCTCAATCGAATTTTGACATCTCTAGAGGGCATTTCTGGCATTTTGTCTCCACAAGAGCTAGAATTTCCAATAACTTTTTCAATTTGAGGAATGTCAGATTCATAAATGTGAAAACTTCCACTAAAATGATTGTATCTGCCTAATGAAAAGTCTGAATATTCTGGTTTTAGCTGATTCATGACATACTCTTGCAACATTGTAAAAAGAAAAATATCGTAAGGCATGACTTTGAATACGTCTTGACTTCTCATGTAAGTGACAGACTGAACATTGTTGTCTCTAATCAGATATTGTAAATTCAGAGTGCATGGTACTTCCTCCCCACTTAATCCATGTTGATCAAATTGAGGTAGGTAGATAGATGCAACTGCTCTACGTTTTGATGGATCTTTGGCCAGAACATTGATTAGATGATCCATCTGTCCCAAATGTTGAATTCCAAATAATCTTGGACCATATGACCCAATCATTTTAACTCCATCTGAAGAGAATTTTTCGGAAAGAGGTTGATAGTATTTTATGGCTTCAAGATTGAAATTCCCTTGAGTAATCCACAAAAACTGCCCAACACATTGAAAAATATTTAGTCCTCGTACCTCATCACAAAGTAAACGTTCAAGTGGATTTTCAATGTAAAAAGAATGTCCTATTAATTCACGTATATTTCGCTTAGAATCTTTACGTTTTACTTCATGACCCTCATTTAAGATAGTTTTAAGAAGTTTTTTCCAAGTATTGTCCCACAAAAGTAATTGGAAATATATCTCTGAAAGGTATAAGCATTATGTTCTTAATTGATTAAGTTAATTCGCAACATTTCTGCAATGACTCTACGAACTAAACCTTCATCAAAATTCTTGTAACCAAATGTCAAGTCTTCAATAAGATATCCTATTATCTCTTCCAAAGGCATTTCGGCATAATTTTCTTTACGCAAATAAACTAACGACCCTGCAATCTCTAACCACTCTGTGTTATTGATATAAGGTTGTAGAATTTGTCCAAACTCTGCAACCTTTTTTTCATCCAATCCAGCAGAATTAGTTGGTTGTATATTGTTGTCTAAAATCTGATGAGCTTGTTCAGAAACTTCTTTGCAATAAGGTCCTCTAATGTACCACTCAAATGGATAATTCAAATCAACGCCATATGTTTGTGCAAGATATGCAATTTTTTGAACTTTTAATTTATCATCAAATTCATCCATCGAAATTGGTTTTCCAATACCTCTGAAAAGTGCCGCAAGTTTTTCTGCGTCTTCTACACCTGTCATCATTCCGCACTAGGATCCTTTACTAGATAAATGCTTCTTTCCAATTGGACGTAATAGTAGATCATAACTTATGATATTATAATACTATCCACTAAATAAATAATCACGAGAGTGAGAAGTTCAAACCAATTCCATAAGAAAACTATACAATAGCTAATCTGATGTAAAAAGTATGAAAACATTACCAGATCGCGTTAAACCAAATTTGGAAATATTGTTTGTAGGTACCAATCCAGGATTAAAATCCGCACGAATAGGTCATTATTTTGCAGGGACAAGCAATATGTTTTGGAAATTACTTTTTGAATCAGGCCTAACTGAGAATAGATTGACTACAGAATTAGATAATCGAATAATAAATTATGGTTATGGGTTAACAGATGTAGTTAAACGCCCTACTCGTTCAACTACAGAATTACGCAGAATTGACGCAAACGGATCAAGGAAGCGACTAGAAAAAATAATCTTGAAAAATACACCTAAGATTGTAGCATTCATAGGTAAAACGGGGTTCCGTTATTACACTGGTGATTCGTATGCCATTCTAAAATACGGTAAACAGTCATTCAAAATAGGGAACACAGAAGTATATTTGATGCCATCCACTAGCGGTGCAAGTTATGCCGATACAAAATACCATGAGAAATTAACATGGTTTAAAAAATTAAAACGTGCAGCAAAATCTAAAAATTGAAGAAATAAAAGCGTCATGCGATGGGAATCGGAATAATTTTTTCCCAAAAAATGATTTAGACCACTTATGAATTCTATGTTATATATTGGATTTGTTAAGCCTTTAGAATATAGAACCTATAAAATTCAGTCAAGATTCAAAAATTTTGGAAATCGTTATGAACTCAAGAAAAAATGGATTGTTAGAAAAATAGAACTTGATAAATAACAAGTCATAAATGAATTATTGGAAAAATTATAAACTGAATTACTGGCAAAAAACTATCTCTTGATAAATTTTAAAACTGAATTAAGACATGTTGAATTCTTTTACTCATCCAGTGACTTTATGAGATAAAATGCCAAGTAAATTATTTCTATACTCTATATTTCTTCCTTCAAAATCGCCTATTTCTTTAATCCAGTTACTATACCAAGGCATAATATCCTGATCCATTTTAAGAAAATTACTCCATTTGTCAGGTTCTTCTTTTTTTTGATAGATCTGCGATAAAAGAATAGAATAAAACCTAAAAGAAAGACTGTCAGATTTTATTCGTTCGTATTCAACTAGTCTTTGTTTTTTCATCTCATCATGAAGAGATAGTTCTACAGATTCAAATCCCAATAATGCGTTTAATTTGTCTAATTCATCTATGACTAATTGAAATGGTTTTTCAACATTACGTCGATAGTCACCTGAGGTATCATTAAGTAGATAGTCAACTGAGGTATCATTAAGTAATGATGATAATATTTCTAGATTTTTTTCATAATTTTTCTCAGTGTTTTTTGAATGAAATCCAGTAAGATGTGCTATGTTATATGCAATTTCATAACGAATCTTTGAACCAACTTCATACTCCTGTTTAATTTTTCTGTTGTACACCTCTTCTAAATTTCTATGACTATCTAGAATTTCTTGTATTCCAGAGTCTGTTTGAAATGGTAATTGCCTTTGGTTTGTATCGATGGCATCAATTAATGCATTAAATAACTCTCTATTCGAAAAAAACTTTGTCAACCATACCCACTTTCTAAAAATCAGTGGAAGTATGATTTTTTGATTTTCTATTAGAATTCTCATTTTTTGCATTTGACTATCATGTTTTAGTTGTTTAAAAATAACAAATATGACATATTGAATTCCTAATATTGTAATATCATATTTTTTATTATCAAGTTTTTTTATAAGAAAATATGGATGTAATAATTTTTGTGGTATAGTAATTCGTTTAGATAATTTTATTGATAATTCCTCTAAAGATAACGAACCATATAATGCAATGGTTTCAATAATTAGTTTTTCAGATGGTGAAAAATTAAAACCTGCTAAGAATTGAACATCTGGGATTTTCTGATAAATATGTGATAATGCATATTCTCGTTTATATCCCAAAACATTATTTTCATATTTTTTAATTAGTTGTTCGATTGTAATATTCTTTAAAACAATATTTCTCTCATTAACAAATTTCTTTTTAGAATTTACAGATTCAGAAGAATAAAAAATTCCCTTTGAATTAAATATTCTAAATAACATCTTCCAAAACTCATCTAGCGGAATCTTTATCTCATCAATTAAAACAAGTATTCCTTTTTCTGTTAGCCTGTAGAATTTTTGTGGTTGACCCGGTTTATCGGTAAGACTACCATATGTTTTTACAATGAAATTCTTTTTCAATAGCTGTTTTACTGCATTATCAATTACTGGATGATGTTTTTCTAATTCGATTTCAAGTGATTTTTTAGAGTGTTTTCCATCAGTAGCTATCTTGCGTAGTATATGAATCTGGATTTTATCTCTTTGTTTATATAATAAAGTACTATGTATCTCCATTATACTACCAGATAAGTACTATATTATGTAGTTTCCTCCTCAGACTCCTCATGTTCAAAAATTTCAGTTCAGCTGAGTTTGACAAAACAAACCAGCAAATGGATTTAGAAATACATCCAGAGTCTTTTGGTAAAGTTCCAAAAGCAAACATTGCCCTTAGGAAAGGCACCGAAAAAAATAACGTATTAAGAAACAAAATTAGAATGAAAAAGGAAATAGATGCTACTTGTAATAGCCCTATTTCATGCCTTAAACTGCGGTTCTTGGCTATATCTCTAATGACTTATCTTCTATTTATTCATTAATCATGAATATAGAAATAGTCAGGCAAAGATTAGCCATGCTCATTGACTCTAAATTACAAAATGAGAAAAAAATCAATGAACTTAGCGAACAGGCTGAAATTCTAAAAAAACGACTTCAAATTGACAACTCAAAGTAATGTGGTGTTTTAACTGTAAAATAGATCAGAAATTAGATCAACTGATCCTTTGCAAAGAACTTGGACACGATATTGATTCAGAGGGACTTTTTCAAATCACTAACTATGATGTAGATAAAATGAAAGGAATCCCTGAAGAATTAAAACCAAAAAATCCTGTCACAATATTAGCAAAGTTTGCAACACCATTAATGACAAAAATCATAGTATCACAATCTGATAATACACGAGTCTTTGTGGTTGTAAAAATGAATAACCATTTTGAAACTATTGAATTGGACAAGAAAAATCCCAAGGCATCTGATTGGTTAAGGATTACAGCATTTGACAAAACAAAGCAAATGTATTCAGAAGAAACATGTGCAAATACAATAGGATTTCTTAGAGCAAAAGCTTTGATGAAAGAGGAAACAAAAAGAGATGAAATTCATCTCCGTATTGCATATGTGAATGATGAAATCTACTATGATTTGGGACGCCCTGATTGGAAATTAGTCAAGATTACCCGTGATGGAATAACATTGGTAGATTATTCAAAAGATACTCCGATGTTTATACGGACACCAAAGATTGCTCAGCAAGTTGAACCAAACTTTAGACCTGATGGGAATCCACTAGATGAATTTGTCAAACTATGTCGGATGTCCAATCCTGAACTGTATAAAGTTCATCTGATATCGATGTTCTTTGCAGGCATGCCAATGCCCGCTATGGGCATACGTGGTCATGCAGGTGCTTCAAAGAGTACTACATCGTCTCTGACTAAGAGAATAATTGATCCATCAGGAATAAAAAACGAAGACAATTTGAAATCTTTTCCACATGGAGAGGATAACTTTGTTACTTCATTGTATGGTTCTTATTTTTCTGCATTTGAAAACATCTCTCACATAGATGTAGAAACCAGCAACATGATTTGCCGTGCAATTACTGGTGGTTCATTTGAGAAAAGAGCACAATACACCAATGGTGATGTATATACAATTAGTCTTATGAGAAAGATTCTCATCAATGGCGTTGACTTTATAGTTAGTCAATCAGACTTGGCAGACAGAGCTATCATCTATGAACTTGAAAGAATACTGGAAGATCAGAGAAAAACTGACAAATTTATCGAAGAAGCATTCCAAAGGTTATTACCTGATTTACTTGGACAGATTTTTCTAACACTGCAAAAAGTATTGGGAACAGTAAACGAAGTGGAAAAACAAATCAAGATACTTCCAAGAATGGCAAGTTTTGGAATACATGGTGAGGCAATCTATCAAGCACTAGGACACAAACAAGATGAGTTCCTAGAAATCTATAACGAGAGCATAAAGAAGAACTTGGAGAATCTCTACGATAGTAATCCAATCATTCCATGTTTGGAATGTGTTTTAGGAGATGAAAAAGAACGAACAATACAAGCCGAAAATCTCTATAAACAGATTACAGGATTTGCAACAAGCGAAGGATATACTACAAGTAAATTGCCTAAAGCTCCAAATGGACTCCATAATTGGTTTATGAGATCAAAGACACTACTTGATGACAATAACATCAAGGTAACAAAGGAAATCAACAAACAAAGCAAAGCAGTGTCTGGATTCACACCAAACGCAACAATCTACAACATCAAACGCATTGTCTCTACACAAACAGTACTCGATAATGAGTTGGGTTTGTAAGGGAATTTGTGATATGGACTGTTACAAAGAATCACAATACAGAAAAGGCTATGCAAGTGGTCAGAGATTCTGTAGAACATGTGATAAGTACTTTGTAACTGGTTCATTCAGGTGCGACTGTTGCAATCAAGTTCTAAGGCAAAGTAAACGACATCATAAGACATGGAATACATGTATTGTTTCTTAATACATCCCCCCTCTTTTTTTATTTTCCTACCTCCATTGAATCAAATTTAAGGAAATAATAGATTCTTCAATTCATTTTAGTCGTAATTTAACCAATTGAATACATTGAGGATGCTATTCTTTTAAATTGCCAAAAATGGCACTAACTTAACTTTAAAATTTAGTCAATTTAATATCTGTCAAGCTTAAATTGGGCGACTTTGGGGATTCACTGGGATCGTGGTCTAGCTTGGTATGATTCTGCGTTTGGGACGCAGAGGTCGTGTGTTCAAATCACGCCGATCCCACCACTAATCATTATCTTATTATCAATTAACATTCTAAATTTATCGCCGAGCAATGAGGAAGAGTTAGAGTAATGAACTGATATGAAGTAAAATTAATCGCTCTGAGCTCCGGCATGTTTTTATCAATTATGATTTGTTTTAATTTTATTGAATTTTGAAAAACGTGATATCATTCTGATAGTTGGTCTTTTCTTTTTCATGCTAGGTTTGATTCCTTTTATGGCTCCGTTTTATGCTGCTTTCATTGTCATTGCAATGTATTTTGGAATCAAATTCTATGTGGCTAATAGGAAAAAAGCAATCAAGAAAGATGTAGGCGAAGGCATTTGTGCTGAGTGTGGTTCTTCCATATTTGATAAAAAATGCCCAAATTGTGACTCTGTAGGAGAATAACTTCTACGTATCACTTAAAACGATAAAAATACAATATTTTGCGATGATTTTAAGATATATGACTTTCACAACTAGCTCAACTTTTGCTCAATTCAATTCTAAAATGAGGCTATTGGGCACCCTATATTGGACAACATGAAAAATATTCTAGTTTTATTTTCCATTTTGCTACTTGGTGGTTTGGCAGTTACAGCAAGTGCTCAATCTACTAACCATGTTGTGATAAATGAAATCGATATTAATCCTCCAGGCGATGATTCTAAATCCGTTTTAGAATGGGTTGAACTTTACAATCCAACAACTTCTAAAATTGATATAAGCGGTTGGCAGATTGCTTCAACTACCGCATTGAAAAAGACAATGACTATTTCATCTGGTACTTTTATTGAACCTGGCAAGTATCTTACATTTTCATATCAAAGTTTGTGGTTTGCTGACTCTAATGAATTAGTAGAACTAAAAGACAAGAATGGAGTTGTTATAGATAAAACTCCGTTATTATCTGATCCTAAAAATGATTTAACTTCTTGGCAGCGAATCTATGATGGATTTGACTTGGATAATTCTAACGACTGGAAGTTTGCAATTCCTACAGCGGGTTCATCCAATGGAAAGGTAACTAGCACTGAAACAAAAACAGACGTCACAGTAACTGTATCTACTGATAAGGAATCATATCTGTTTGGTGAAACTGCAACCATTACCGGAAAAATCTCAAAACAAGTATTCATCACCGCTCCATATTTCCATGCTGATGAAATATCTATAAAAATAACCGGTCCTAAATATGATAAAACAATTTCACTTTATCCTGATCTTAATTTGAATTATAAGACTTCGTTGAATCTTCAACAAGTTCTTGGTATTAACAACGGAGTTTACTTGGTTTCAGTTACTTATGGTGGAGCAACTTCTCAAACAAGCTTTACTGTAGGGGATGAGGTACTTCCAGACATTGTTGTAAAAAGCAATACTCTTAGTATTGCCACTGATAAATCACAATATCTTCCAGGAGATACTCTGTCTTTGACAGGCATTACTACGGAGGCAATTCCATTTGAAGGCTTGAAATTTAACATCAAGGATCCTAATGGAAAAATAATTTCAACAGGAAGTTTGTATCCTACTGATGGTAAATTCTCAACAAATGTGTATATTACTCCTGTGAATCCAGCATTTGGTACATATCAAATCACTGCCGAATATTTTGATAAATCATCACTTGCATTTTTTGAAGTAGTCAAAGACATCAAAGAGGCAAAAGCAATTTCGATATGGACAGACAAAGATGCATATGCTTTAGGTGAAACCGTTACTATTACTGGTAGACTAAACAGCGTGTGGGTTCAATTTATGAATCTAGAAATACTACAAACCAGAAATGCAGCACTTGCTACTACTGCTCTTGGCGGAGGTAATTCTGGTTTTAAAATATTAGATACAATAAAAATATCTGGTGACGGAACCTTCTCATATTCTTTCAAAATTCCCGATAGCGATGTTCGATTAGGAGATTACAAAATCTCTGTATCGCAAAGTCTTGGATCCGCCTCCAAGACAATTCATGCTGTAGTAAATCCAGATGACTTTATTGTAAGTAGTAATCCAATTTCAATTTCCACAGACAAATTGATCTATAATTTAGGTGATACCATGACAATTAGCGGTTATATTAAAAATCCTGCATCTAGTTCAACTTATCAAACAGCTTCAGTAGCAATTTCAATATCTCATGAGGATGGACGTCCTTTAGAAATTGTTGCGCAGGCACCTAATGCTAAAACTAGATTGAATAATGGATTGGTTGTTGCCTACGAATTTACTGCAACCCCTGAACCTTCTGGAAAATTTTCAGTTCAAACAAAAGTTTTAAAAAATGCATTTGCTGAAGGAAATTACAAGATTAAAGCTGAATACCGTGGGTTGAAAACTTCCACTTCCGTTGGAATTGTAGACCCTTTGAAATTATCTAACAATGCATTAATTTCTCTAGATAAGCAAATTTATGGATTAGGTGAACACGTCGTTTTAACTGGAATTCTTCCTCCTACAGGGGCTAGTTCTGTGACTATTTCACTCACAAAACCTGATGGAAGTATAATAAATTCAGGTGCTACGGTTGATAATCAAAGATTTTCTTGGTCATGGATGACTCCTATCGCAGAAAAGCCTCTTACCATAAAAACAGATGATCGTTCTGTAGTGAAAACTAATTATGGAATTTACAAAATTAGAGCATCTACTGCATCTGCTGGTACTGATGTATTCTTCAAAGTTTCATCTGATCCTGCAAATGACTCTTTGGCATTGGCTCCAGTATATGTTACAACTGAGAAATCTCTTTACAAAGCTGGAGAGAAATTAAAGGTAATTGGAAATATCATTAAACGAGATCAAGGCTCTGAAGGATTAGTAGTTCCAGACAGAGTAACCATACGTGTACTTGACAACAAGACTCCTTTCAAACAAATCAGTGAGGCATCTGTTTATCCTGATCAGGGAGGAAACTTTCAAACCTCGTTTGAATTACCAGTAACCGTTTTCAAAGAAGGTGAGTATAAAATTAAAGCACTATATTCAGGAAAGCAATCAGAATCTATTTTTACAGTTGCAAATGATTTTTCTTTTGGTTCTACTGACAAATTATCCCTTTTACTTGCTACTGATAAATCCAATTACTATCCTGGAGATATTGTAACTGTTTCTGGTAAACCAAACAAGCTAATTTATCTTGAAAAATTTGATGTTAGTGTGATTCAGAAAAAAGAAGGTGAGATAACATGTGGTACATTTTATTGTGGTAAACATGTAGGTCCAGTGACCACAATTCGACCAAGCTCGTCTGGTTCATTTTCACATCAAATTACAATTTCTGACACTCCTTCAAGTATCGGTTCATATGAAATTACAGTAGGTGCTGGATTTGAAACAAAATCTATAATGTTTAATGTTATAGAGAAGCCAGTTATTGTTGAACCTGTAAAAGTCCCATCAACCTTAATTGATAAGGTGAACCGAATTTCCGAGGATAAAATATCTATAATTACAAATGAAAAAACTGTTGATGACAATCAGGCATTTCCACGTGTATTGTCTGGCTCACTACTTTCATCAAAAGTTGATCAATCTTATGTGAATCTGAGAATTACATCTGAATCTGGAATTTGTATTATAGGTCAAGAAGTCGATTGTCTTGTACGGGATTCTACTAGAAAACCTGGACAAATCTATGATGTAGTATCTGTAGATGGAATTGAATTAAACATCCGATACAGTGGTCCCGATGTCTATCTTGAGAAATTTGACATCCTTCCTGTATCTTCAGATGAATTTTTACCAAATGCAAATTGGAATGTGGATGTAGTTAAAGAAGACCAAACATCGAGATTTTACTACAAGATTAATTACAAAATGGTAGAGTAAGTTCAAAATACCATTCATTTCATATTTTAATAGATGAATCTCCAAGTTTTGATGTTTTATCAGGATGATCCAAAAAAATGTACAGCTGCAAAAATGGTAAAATTTGGAATTGCAAAAAGCATTAAAAAAATTGGAAATAAAGGACTGGTTTTGGATCCTTTTTCTGAAAAAACTCTTTTACCTAAAGACAAATCTTTGATAAATTCAATAGTTGGAATTGATTGTTCATGGACTCTGGCTGATCAAGCATTTTCAAAAAAATTTAGTGGAATTACTAGAAAACTCCCACCGTTACTAGCAGGTAATCCTGTTAATTATGCAAAGCTCAATAAACTTACTACTGCTGAGGCATTAGCTGCATCATTATTTATTTTGGGTTTTAAAGATGATGCACTTGCAATACTTGATAAATTCAAGTGGGGACATACATTTTATGATTTAAATCAAAATCTCCTAAACGAATATTCTAAATTGGAATCTGAAGATCAAATTGATATTATTTTAAAAGAATATGGATTATCTGAATAATTCATTTCTTTCTTTTCTTAATGTAAATTGTAGTGATGATGCCAATTATTGTGAGAGCAAGTAGCCATGCAAATTCAAATGAATTATTTTGATTGTATTCTATATTGTCTTGATTAAGATCAGGTAACTCTCCATTGTTTTCAACTATTAAGAAACTAGATGAATAGTAATCTGGCTTTAACACTGAATTTGAAATTGCAAATATCTTTAAATCTTTGGCACCTACTCCTAATTCTTTAATTTTTTCAGGATCGATTATAATTTTAACGGAATTGTTATCTATGCTAATTAATTCTGATATTGAATTATTGCTACTGTCAGTCAAAAAATAAAGAATAGAGTCTGCTTTTTTTGTATCTACATCAATCTCTAATTGTGCTCCTTTTTGAATTATATTTGGTAAATTTATGTTTGTTATTTTTGGAAACTCTGTTTTTTCAAATTCTGACCAATGTCCAAGCTTGAAAGGATATGTCTGATCATCAAAAGCATTTACAATTATTGTTCTTGATTCAGGTGAGTATGCACTGAGATAAAATGGTCCATTGCTAATCACTGCATGGTTATGCGATTTGACCCACTCCGATGATGTCCTGTATCTCTCATCAAAGTATTTGATGTCTTTTTCAAATATTTTTAATGAATTTGGAATGTATTTCTTTTTACTAAATTCATTCAAATAACTTTGTACCGTTTGAGCATCATTAGGAATTATCAGAGAAATCCAATTCACATTTTTATTAATTGCTCCAGATCTTGAAAATGAAACTTTTCCATCTAATACTGCTTGTTCCATAGCTGCTGAAATCTCCCATGGCATAGAACTCCATAATGAGGCCCATTCTGCAATTTCGTCATTATCAAAATGCCAGTAATCTACATACACCTCAATTGTATCATCATCAATCACTTCTATTCCGATAATTGTTTTTACAGATTGTGATGCAATGGATGTGAATTCTACATCATAGGTTTTATCGTTTTCATCTGTCTGAACTCCCCACTCCATTACGAAATACAATGAATACAAAATATCTTTCATATCCATTTTTTGACCATTGTGCCAATTGCTAAACTTTAAATCATATCTGACTTTGCTTGTTGCTTGAGTTCCTTGATCTACTTTCTTCCATTGATGTGTGATAGGATCCCACATGATTGCATCCTCTGGTAGAATTAATTTTCCGTTAGGTCCTGCAGTTTCTACGTTCCACTCAGCTCTTACTGGAAATGTTTTCCCAGTAAATGGATGTTTGAATGTGATTGGATCTGAAATTATGCCCCAAATCTGTCTACTATACGCATCACTTAATCCCATGACTGGATTCCATGACCCTTGGTAGATCTGTTTAACTCCAATAATTAATTCGCTTTCTCCATTTCTTGAATTAATTGGTGTGAATCTACTTGGAACGCCAGCTCCCAAATCATTTACAATTCCTTCCATTTTTTCATTTGCTACAAACTGATCAATTTTACTTGCTATGAAAATTCTTACTGATTGGTCTACTCCTTCTGCAACCGCATCTTGAATCAATCGCACTCTTTCTTCTTCAGATTCAAAATCTCCGGTGTATATCTTCTGAGTTATTTCATCGAGTTTATCATTTTTGTAATTCCAATATGATGGATCGTTTGAACCTGGCATGTTTGAGAACCATGGAGAATACATCTGCGATAATCCAACTGAATCATATCTAACAAATGCTGATCTTGACCACCCCTCTGTGTATAGACTCCATTTTAGTTCTGCTGGATTGGAACCATATACAACAACATACGCTTTATTCAAATCGCCATAGTCTTTTTTTACCGTGAATCCTATTTTTTCTAACTCTGAAGCCAATATTTCGCCAATAGATTTTCTAACTTGATCATCACTTCTTATGAAAACTGTGATCACTATTGGTTTTTGATTAATCTCCCATTTATCATTAGATTTTATTGCCCCTTTTTCTTTTAATGCATTTGTAATAATTTCTTCTGCTAACGCTGGATTGTATCTGAAATTGAATGCCTCTAATTGTTTGATTATTGTAAGGTATTCTGGATCAGAAGGACTGTAGTTTGAGATCATTGGTGCACCGTAACCTCCCATCAATTCGTTTACGATCAATTTTCTATCTATTAGATAGTTTAATGAAAACCTGATATCTTTAAGTGAAAATGGATTGAATTCAATTGATTCGGCAGGATTTACCAATATACTATAAGACCTCCCTGTTGAATCAAACACCTCTAATTTTTCTCGTGATTTGGGATTTTCTAGTCTATCTGACGAAATTCTATCATAGTAAATATCCAAATTCCCATTTCTAACTTCTTCAAGTGCAGTATTTTCGTCTAAATATTGGATGAATTTTACAGAATCAAAATAGGTGCTTTTTTCTGCAAATGATTCGTTATTGATTACATATACAATTGCAAGAGCTAGTATGAATACTAGCAATAATTTCATAACCGTTTATTTGATTAGTTGTAATAAAACCTATTTCATAATAACCCATTTAGTATAATCTCCTAAAACCTATATCATCTAAACTATCAATGAAAAATAATATGAAATTCAATCAGATAATGCTATCTGGATTAAAAGGAATTATTCCTGGTGGCATATCTATACAGGATTTTAGTGTAGTTATAAAATCAAACATCGTTGATTCACAGAACATTTTAGATGGATATGTAAAATCTGGAATTGGCAAAAAACAGGACGATGTGTATTATTTTGAAGATGGTGATAAACTAAAAGCTGCTATTCATTTGATAAAAAACGGTGGTCCTCTTGATGAAATATCTATTCTTCTTGACTGGAAAGATTTTGAAGGATTGGTTGCTGAGATATTATTCTCAAAAAACTTTGCAATTATAAAAAATCTCATTCTCACAAAACCTAGAATGGAAATAGATGTTATTGGTATTCGCTTGGGTGTTGCAATGCTAATTGATTGTAAACATTGGAAAAGATACAGTTCTTCTGCATTGTCGACTGCAGTAAAAAAACAGATAGAACGAACAAAACATTACATTTCTAAAACTTCTGGTGCTATGGCTGTACCTGTAATTGTAACTCTGTATCAAGATAAAATTGATTTTATAGATCGTGTCCCTATAGTTCCTATTTTTCAATTTTCATCATTTATTGATGAATTTTATGGAAACCTTGATCAGATGAATACTATGGATGAGTAGGTAGTTAATCTAACATGCTCTGTTTTTTGTTAAATTCATGTTAACTAATAGTCGACATGTGATAAATAAAATCATTAAAATTTATTTATCTTGTAAACTGGTCATGAGAAACAGAATAATCTGTAAAGAATGCCATTTGGAATTAGAGACACGTTCTGAACGAAGCATGAAGAAATGTGAAGGCTGTCAACTTCAATAGCCCTGAATTAAATTATTTTTTGTTTATAGGAACAAGGTAATTATGAATAATGTGACGCTTCCAATCATAAACCCTTTTGTTAATTTCAAAGATTTGTCTAGTGCTTTGGAATAATCTTCGTAAATTCCCTGACCCATAACTTTTACATCTGTCTCATTTTCCAAAATTTCAAATTTTGCTGAAGATATTTTTGATTCTGCTTCATATGCAATTTGTAAAAACCACTTGGTTAGTTTATCTGCACCAGTAATTAGTCCTAGTTGATAGTATCCGTTTCTGTTTCTAGCCTTGACTGGAGCATAATGTGTGTCTGAGGTACAAATCTCCAATAGTTGGCGTCCTTGTTTTGCAAAGTTCTCGACTATTTTTTCTCTTACTCCGTTTTCCATATTGTTTGCATCTGCCCATCCTAGAAAGAATTTCTTATCATTAATTTTTAGACATACTACTCCTAAACCACCCATTGCCAAATCTTCAGTCCATACATCCATGCCATCTGAATTTGCATAACCAAACTCTATCGGATAACTATCTTTTGTAATTAATGAATCCAAACAAGATTTTGCTGCCTTTAACATGTCTTCCCCATCTTCTTTTGAAATTTCCTCCCCCATTGCATTGTGACAGTCAACTATCAGTGTTCTAACATAGTTTCTATTCTTGGCGTATTGCTCAATTTCTTTTTTCATATAGTTTGGAATATCTTCCATTCCATGTGGTGACAATGAAAGAAATAACAATGGATTATTTCCGAAAAGTAAACCCGTTACACGAGCTTTATTGATTTGAACTGTTACTGGTTCTGTGCATACCAACCCTTCTTCTTTTACTATGCTGGTATCTAGATTTTTTAAATAATTTTCAACTTCATTTTTTGATGGAAGATTTAATGAATGATCTGAAATACTATGCATGATCATTGCAGAAGATTCTAAATTTTTGTACATCAAATATGGAATATTACTTCCGCCTACTGGATGATATGGGCCTGGATGAATTTCAGGTAATACCATTCTAAATTTCATATTTCCATCTGATGCGCTTAATCTAATTTGAGATGTAGATACTTTTGTTTTAAATGAACGTTGTTCTATTATTGCTTCAGCCTCTGTAAAGTCATTACCTTGAGATGCCAAGTATGCTTGTATTGTTTTATGTGTGCTTTCCATCCCAGGTCTTCCAGCTCTGTCTGTTAATACCGACCATACACTTGCAATTATCAGAAATATTGCTCCAAATCCTACTGCCATAGGATTTGTAAGAGTTGGATACCACATATCATATGGTATCATTACTAAAAACATGGCAAGTGGTTGGACCATGCATATTGCCCAAGCTTTTTTGATACTTGCACCTAAAGTAGTTGTAAAAATTCCTATTCTGAAACTTGCAAATAGAAACATTCCATATGTTACAAAAAATAACGATGTTTCTTTTACTAGGACAACACTTGCAAGTAATCCCATTAAGAGTACTGCAATCCATAACATATTTCCAAAAAGAGATGCATGAAGTGATTTTGAATATTCTTTTTTCTTAGTAAACCGTGTATCTATTAACTGGGATAATGCTAATGCTCCAATTACCATTGGAATCCTGAACCAATTTTCATTTGTTTCTATATATCCGAAATAAACTATGGCTGTAATGACTGCAGCAATTACTAAAGAACCAACTAGAGAAAAATAATGTGATGCTGGATTGATTAATGTAAGTGAAAACCTATTGTGAATGTTTGAAACATCATCTGAAGATTTTTCCATGTCTTATTTCGCAACTAAAAATATGTCAATTAGCCAAGAAACCACAATCAAGCTAATGGGAACGGAGACAACAATTCTTGGATCTACTTTGAATCCTTTGGTTTCGTCCTCAAAGAATCTCATGAGGCCTCCACTTGATGCTGGTAGTGGTGCTCCTTTCTTCTTACTGCTCATTGCTACTTTTTAAAGCTTGAATTTTGACATAAATACTTTATTCCTCTAATAATCTTTGACTATTTTAACAAAAAATCTCTTTTTTGTGACCGTTTTTTACCCTCGATTAATAAAAATGCCTAATTGTATCAATTCTGGTGTCTCCATTTATGCTATTCTCTGTTTCTTTCAAAACTGGTTCAGAAAAAATCAGGATAGATTAATAGTTAGTATTTTTGAAATAGATGGGATTAATTGAAGCGAATTGAATTAACTTGTTTTGAACAACAAACGCCAAGCATAGAATATATCTTGAAAAAATACAAAGTTTCATACAATTTAAAATTGGCTATAGTGGATGATCATAAACTAATTCATTACAATGTAATAGTTCCTGATATAATTTCAAGAACTGTCATAAATGAATTAAGTGATATTCTTGATACTAGAATCAAAGAGATTTATCTTATCAGTCAAACATTGGATTCGGCAATATCTGAACATTCTGATCGATTACATGAAGAAGAGAAACTAAAACACATAAAAAAAGACAAAAAAACTATTGAAGAATTTAAAACCTTAACAGAACCTTCTGTGGGATTAAAAAAAAATCTATTGTTTATGATTGCAATTGCATCCTCAGTTGCTCTGGTTGGCCTATTTGCAAATAACGCTTCTCTTGTAATTGGAGCAATGTTACTATCTCCCCTACTTGGTCCGATAACTGCATTTTCTTATAACGCTGCAGTCGGTCAGCCAAAAAAAATGTACAAGGCTGCAAAGTCTGGATTAATTTTAACATTAGTGATTATTGCAATAGGTGCAGGATTAACTGCGGTTGCATCATCATTTACCGAATTAGAAATTACTCCTGAAATTCTTGCAAGAACCGAGATGACTCCTGTATTTCTGGTGGTTGCAATTCTTTTAGGATTAGCTGGTGGTATTGCAATGTCTTCTGACATTCCAGGTATTCTTGTAGGTGTGGCAATTGCTGCAGCATTAGTTCCACCGGCTGTTGTTACAGGCATATCTATCGCACTCTTAGATTATGATATGTTCATTAATTCACTCACATTGACAATTGCAAATATTTTGGGACTCGTTTTAGGTACTATGGTTGTATTTTTTGCACTTGGTATCAATCCAAGGCAGTCTCATGAACAAACACAGGCAAAAAAATACCAAACATATACAATTCTGATCTTTATTGCGATGAGTGTGGTATTGGGGATTTTGACATTTTGGTTATAATCTTTTTTAATAGGATACAATTCTGATTCTTATGTTCAAAAAAATAGTTGTTGCCTTTATTACAAAAAAATTTGAGAATAAATCTTTTCTAACTGGTTTAGATATTGCACAAAAATTTGAAGGAGAACTTACTATTATTGACTGTGTTTATAAAAATCCCTCTAAATTTGTTTTTTTTGAAACAAATCACGATAAAAAGAAGTATGCTAAAACCAAAGAAAAAATTTTAAAAAATCTTGAGAAACTTAAAAAGATTGCAAATGAGAAAGATATCCCAATTACAATAAAAGTCGCATTAACTGATTCTATCTCTGATTGGATAGTTGATTTTGTAAAAGAAAAAAAAACCGATCTTCTGATAATCGATCATCCTCATCTATCTGAATTTGAAAATGATCACTATGAATTTATTATAAAATCGATAACTAACAGTGTTAAAGTTCCAATACTGTTGTTACGTTCCTAAGATTCCTGTTTTTTTGAAATCTTGCTAATTTTTAATTTTTCTATTGTTTCAATTATTGAATTGATAGATCTTAAAATTTGCTGCTGTTTTTCATGATTTCCCTCTTGTTCTAATTCCTTAGATAATTCGGATAGTTTTTTTTCTAGTGTAATTTCTATACTTGTTTTTTCAGTTTGGTGCTTTTTTTCAGTTGGAATCTCTTTTTTCTCTGGCTCTCTCCCACAGTTAATGCATAATGCATGTCCTTCTTTCATTACTCTTACTCCTGAACAGTATGGACATGGTTCACTAAGCAATGTTGCTCCGTTCAATAGCATTTCTGCTGCTTTTTTTGTAAGATCTTTTGACATGTGGATAGTTATAATTTCTCTTTAAAAAATACAATTATTTTGTAATCTATTATTATATCAAACAAGGCTTAATAGTGCGTAAAATTGAATTAATTTAGAACGTATGGCAGTAATTTGTAATACTTGTGGTCTACCTGAAGATCTATGCGCATGTGGCGAACTTGCTAAAGATAGTACAAAAATTATAATCCGTTTAGAAACCAGACGATTCAAGAAAAAGGGAACCATGATTGAAGGATTGGATCCAAAGTTAAATAATTTAGAAGTTGTTGCAAAAGAATTAAAAAACAAATATGCTTGCGGGGGAACTGCAAAAGATGGATACATATTTCTTCAAGGTGATCATCGGGATACAATCAAGGAAACCCTCATTCATTTAGGATTTCCTGAAGCTAGCATCGAACTTCATTAGATATACGTTGCAATCTCCAAACAAAATACTCCAAATGATAGGGATTCCCCATTTGGCACTTCTGTCTGTCATATTTGGTATGATGTTACTGTCGTTTCCAATTGGACTGTTTACTGTGTTTAACACTGATATCGGAAATGACATTAATTTTGAATATCCTCTAAAGGATCTTGATATTTTTAAAACAATTGGATATCTAATTCCAGATGGTATTGAAATAGGCGACATCTTTATTGTCTTATGGTCAATTTATGCAGTTCTTTTTGCGATATCTATGTTTGGACCTAAATCTGGATTTTTGAAATTACTTTCTCTGAATCTATCTCGTGGAAAATTTGACACAAAATCTAACTATATGATAACAATCACTAAATGGTTTTCAATAATTATTTTACTCTCGATTACAATTGATTATGTTCAACAGGGATTTGGAATTACAACAGTTCCACCGCCAATAGATAACGAACTAACTCAATTTTTGTATGTTAGTCTTTCTCCTATTGTTGAAGAGTTTGGATTTAGAGTTCTACTTATTGGATTGCCTCTCTTTGTATTTTATTCACATAAACTATCTCCAAGTCATTTTTTTAAATCACTTTGGAATCCTAGTCATTACTTACACATATCTGATCATAAGAAATCATTATTTTTGATAGTTTTTGTAGGTGTATTTTTTGGATTAGCTCATATCATGACTGGTGAACCGTGGAGTGAGGGTAAACTTGTACAGGCTAGCATGAGTGGAATAATTCTTGGATGGTTATATGTTAGATTTGGTTTGATAACTGCAATTTTAGTTCATTGGGGTACAAATTACTTCATATTTTCTTATGCAAATTTTATTTCTCAAATTAATGAAATTGCAATTGACGTTGCATTTTCTCATTCTCTTCTCAATACTATGGAAATTCTATTTTTTATTTCTGGCGCATTTTCAATTTTAGTAGTGTTGCTTGATTATTTTAATTCAAGAAAAGAACAAAAGTTAAAAATTGAATAAATTCTATTTTTTATTTATTTTTAATATTGTCTAAAAACTATTACAGATTTAAAGCAACTTTCAAACCTTTGTATCTATTTCTTATTGTAACTTCAGTTACGCCAGCTGCTTCTGCTACATCTCTCTGAGTTTTATTTTCACCATTTGTAACACATGCCACGTAAAGTGCAGCAGCTGCTAATCCCATAGGATCTTTTCCTGCAGATATTTTTTGTTCTTCAGCTGTTTGAAGAATTTTAGTGGCAGCTCTTTTTGTTTTTTCAGACAACCCTGCTTTACTTGCTATTCTAGAAATGCATTTTACAGGATCTACTACAGGCATTTTCAAATTAAGTTCTCGTAGAAGTAATCTGTAGCATCTTGCAATGTCTTTTCGTTTTATGTTGCTAGCATGTCCTATGTCTTTTAGAGTTCTTGGTGTTTCCGTATCTCTGCATGCAGCGTAAAGTGCAGATGCAATCAATGCTGAAATTGAACGACCTCTTACAAGTCCTTTTTCTAAAGCTTTACGATAAATGTATGCAGCCTTTTCAATGACTGCATCACCTACTGCTAATTTGTCTTTTAATCTATCAAGTTCACTAAATGCTTGCCTAAAGTTTCTGTCAACTGGTTCATGAACTTGACTTCTACTGTCCCATGTTCTTAACCTCTCTATGGTGCTTTTCATTGCAGATGTAAGAGGTTTACCTGTTGCGTCTCTATTTTGAGGATTGATGACTGTCGCTAATCCCATATCATGCATTGCTAAGGAAGTTGGTACACCTGCTCGGCTTTTATTTTCGCCCTCATTTGAAAATGATCTCCATTCTGGCCCTGATTCATCTACTTTATCTGTAATTACAAAACCACATTTTCCACAGAAATTTTCCCCCGTAGTTGCATCTGTAACTAATGTACCCTGACCGCATCTTGGGCATCTGTCTTTTGGATTTACATTTTTAACCATATTTTTTCCTTCAAAATTTTATTCTGATATATAACCATTGCTGAATTATTTCTTATAAACTTGCTGGTGATATTTGTTAAAAAAATAACTGATCTGCAAAAAATACATTATTTTTTCTTATTTTACGTCTAAAACACTCTTGATTTTCTTTGAAATATCTGGTTTTTCATTTTGTTCTAAGAGAAATTTCAAATCCTCCATGTTGTCCACATCTAACATTATTCTTTTTACAAAAACTAGTGCTACATTTCTTGTAACCTCCTTTGCTGTATTCATGTGGATCTTGTAACTATCTTCATCATAGTGTGTTATCATCAAATCAATTGGCATTCTTACTAATGCATTTGTACCATCAAATCTTCTAGATGGTACCACTATGGCAAAATTTGGTGGTATTTTGTAGTTTAACATAAAATCAATATCTTGAGTTTTGATAAATGGTATATCTTGAGGAAAAACTATTGATGCATCAAATTTATTTTCTAACAGATATTTGTCAGCTAATGCAACTGCGTTATTTACACTTTTTTCTTCATTATCTGATATGATAATTGCATTATATTTTTTAGCCAGTTCAATTGCTTTTGGCTCTTTAGTAACAATTATTGTTTTATCAATTTGTGGCGAAATTGATAAAGTGTATAAGATTTCTTCTAACATAATTTTACAAAGTTCTTCTTTTTGATGTGATGATAAATCTAAACGTGTTTTTGCTAATGAGAACGTCTTTACAGGAATAACTGCTGCAATTTTCAAATTATACGTGTATTTGTTTAAGAATAAAATTTGCTAATGCGTCTTCAGCCAATTTATTATTCATAGTAATTTTTGTTTCGTATACTTTCATATCTAAACTTTGGATTTTCTTAACAAGTAGTCTGTCTTTTGTATCTACTACTATATTTGAACAAACATCGGAATACATTTTTGCAAGACCATATGCATTTGTTTCAATTCCAGCTGCTTCCATATATTTTGCAGCAGGACCGCTAACTGCTTTGTCTCCTATGAGTGGACTGACTGCGACAACTTTCTTTTTAATTTTTGAGAGTTCTTTTCTAATTCCTTTAATTTGTAACATTGGACCAATTGATGTCAACGGATTTCCAGGCGCTAAAATTATCATATCTGCATCATGAATTGCATTTACTGCTTCAGGATTTGGGCGTGCTTTGTCAGCTCCAATGTATTGAATTCCTTCTACTGGATCTCTTCCACGATGTTTTACCCAATATTCTTGAAGATGCAATTCTCCTTTGTCTGTGGTTATTCTTGTTTCAATACTGTTATCTGTTACTGGAATTATGTTTGCACTAACTGCAAATTTTTCACACATCCATTTTGTAATGTCACTTAAATTTTTACCATTTTTTAACATGTTAGTTCTAATCAAATGCGTTGCTGCATCTCTATCTCCAACTCTAAACCATGTTTCTTCGCCGAATACTTCCATTTGTCTTAGAAAGTTGAATGTGTCTTTTTTGATTCCCCATCCTCTTTCTTGATCTAATAAATCGGCAAGACCGTAAATAATAGTGTCAATATCTGGGCATACGTATAATCCGTAAAGCCAATAATTGTCTCCTACGTTAGTTATTACGTTGACTTTGGATTCTTGCGATACTAATCCTCTAACTAGCTTTACTGAACCTGTTCCGCCTGCTAATACTGTAATCATTCCATTTTCTCCTAAAACCGAAAAGTCATTTGCCGTCACTACATATTACTTTTTCAGAAATTTGCGATCTTATTTTTGAGGATAAGTTTATTACTAATTAGTGATCGATTTTATTCGTGTCTAGGACTTTATTCTTGGCAGTTTTAGTTGCAGGTTTATTTGTAATTGGTTCAAGTTCTTCTGTCTTTGCTGCCCAAGTAGATGCTAAAATCAATCCTAACAGTAATGAATCACCATTTACTTACAGTTATTTGAAAACCATCTTTATTGAATATCCAAACGGTGGAAAACTCTTTGATGAATTACATACTAAGGAATGGACTGTAAGTGGAACTGCAGATGCATCAAATCCAGGAGTTCAAAAATTAATTGATAGCCTTAATAAAAAAATGCAGAATGATGGAAGTCATGCTCGTATTTCTGATCTAAACGTTGCTTATGATTTTCATCTTAAAGGTAGAAATCTACAGACCTCTGTTGATTACAAAGTAATTCTAAAAGGAACTTTAACTGACTATGTCATTACTAAAGATCAAGTTCGTACTTTAGTTGATTTGGGTTGGAGAGGCATGGGTACTAATGACTCTATTGTAATCGATGGTGTAGAAATTAACATACCAATCTCTTTGTTAGAATCAAAAGAACCAGCAGTTTATGAAATACTTCAAAACACTGAAGCTGATTCAATATTATCAAAAGGCCTTCTTAACGCTGATTTCATTTTACAACAACCCATGACAAATTGGCACTTCTTATTTGATCCTACTGGAATCAATGTGGATGCTGGTACATTTGGATTAGATCAATCAATCTCAGGATTTGTTGTATCTAGTTGGACAATGGGCGAAAGTAGTCTTAGAGAAGGTAGACAAGTAGAAAGAGTTTTTGAAGCACAAGTAGCAGCTGATCAAAATTATGTTATTCGAAGTGTTCAATCAGCTGATCAAGGAAACATTGCAGCAATTGGATTTGGCGCATTGGATGTACTTGATGGATTAGAAATTGTAGGACTTACACCAACTCCTCCAAAAGATTATGGTACTACTTCTACAGGTGGATTTCCAATTGCAATTGTTTATGGAATGGCCGGTATGGCTGCAATTGGTGGTATTGCATTTTTCATTTTCAGTAACAGGGCACTAAAGAATCAAACAGTTGGTCAACAAGGTATTGATCCAGGTAGATTGGTGAGCTATCAAACTAGTGCTTCTTCTGGTGGTTATCAAACAAATAGAGGTGAAGCATATCTTGCAGATACTTCTGATTATGAACAAACCAGAAGTGTTTATGAAGACCAAAAACAAACTTCTCCACCAGCAATTTCTAACAATCAGGAAGAGGCCGCGTGTGGTTGTGCCGCATCTGCTGAAATTGGTACTGAATGTGATTGTGTAATGCATGGTTCATGCTTGTGTGATGCAACATGCAAATGCACTGCCGAACTCTGCAGAGAACAAGCATCATCAATGAGTTAAATACGTAAAAATTTAAAATTATTAAAAAATTATGTGTGCTGGGAGTAACCCTCCTTCTGTTTTCACGATATTACGCTTTGCAGCCTACCTGAACTTGGTACAGGATCCTATAGTTCTGTTTGGCTTTGCTCCATGTGGGACGTCTTTTTCATTCCTTCTCTGGAAACCTCAGGTTTTGCCATCATCGTGCGCCAGGTTAGATTCTTTTCTGCATCGTTGCCAATCATCTCTGATTATCCATCTCCGGATCACATTTCCTGTATGGAGGGAGGAGTTTCCTCTGCCGTAGCAGTGTATCGTGCTCCAGCTCACACATCTTAGTGAT
>JAGXTE010000053.1 GCA_018334095.1 Nitrosarchaeum sp. | reverse complement strand
ATACCAATTCTTGGATTATCTGTTTTAGGACCTAACTCTCGTCCTTTTGGTACAGAAATTATTACTTTGACTCCTGTTTTCAAATTATGTTTATCCAAAATTTCTTTCAAATTTTCTTTAATCATTTTTTTTGGTACTGGATTAATTGCAGCCTTGTTTAATTCAAGACCTAGTCCTGGTTTCGTTACAATTCCAACTCCTTCTCCACCATCAATATCTATGTCATTGAATTTTTCAGTCAATGATAAATCAACTATTATTTCTGCACCGTGAGTGACATCAGGATCATCACCTCCATCCTTAATCACAGAACATGTAGACTTGTTTTTATCAAATTGACATTGATTAATCTGAATTTTGATAAAACTACCTTTAGGTAATTTAACATCAACACTTTCAATTTTTGATTGATTAATTATGGATATTAATCCTGCTTTAGCTGCTGCTGTTGCAGAAGTACCCGTAGTATATCCAGTTCGAAGATTTTCTTTTTTTATTTCTTCCACGATAATCATGCCTAATTTGATGTATTAACTCTTCTTTGATTCGTTTGGAATCTTACTTTTTGAGACTAGAAATTATACTGAAATTTCTTGCGTTTCCAATTAGATTTCTTTAGATTATATTTAAAATAAAAGATACAGGGTTTATGGAAAAAAATATGCAAGTTGTTGTAACTGGTGCTAGTGGATTTATAGCAAAAAATCTCAGAAAATACCTATCTGATAATAATATAAAATTAATCTCAATTTCAAGACATGATTTTAAAAACGTTAAAAATGAAACAAAGTTCATTACAAAAAACTATGATGAAAAAATTTTTTTATCAAAATTAAAAAATTCGGATGCATTAATTCATTTAGTTGGAATTGGAAAACAGACAATTTATAACGATTACAGTCAAATTAATATCGAACTTACAAAAAAAATAATTAATTTATGTAAAAAATCAAAAATCAAAAAAATAATTTATCTTAGTGGCTTGGGTGTTTCTGAAAATACATCATTAGGATATTTTATTTCAAAGTTCAAGGCTGAGAAACTGATCGTGGATTCTAAACTCGATTATACGATATTTCGACCTTCTTATATTGTTGGTAAAGATGACTATCTTACAAAATATCTTAAAAAACAAATTAAAACAGGTCAAATTAAAATTCCTGGTTCAGGCAATTATTCAATTCAACCTATCTACATAGATGATGTTACTAAAATTATTTTTAATGCTTTAACCAAAAAAATTTTTAGTAAAATAATTTTAGATCTTGTAGGTTCTGAATCGATCACTTTTCAAAAATATGTCAAAGAATTTTCTCGTGGAACCAATACTAAAATTAAAAAAATAAATCTTGAAACTGTTTATCGCGAATCTATTTCTAATCCTGATAGTGAATTTGGAGTAGATGATCTAAACTTGTTAATTGGTGATTTTAAAGGAGATTATAAAAAACTAAAAAATATCTCTAAAATTGAATTTTCTTCTATACTAAAACTTCTAAAGGCCGGCAGCCTTCTTTAATACGTCAGCTTTGTCTGTTTTTTCCCAAGTAAATTCAGGCTCATTTCTACCAAAATGTCCATATGCTGCTGTCTTTCTATAGATTGGCCTTTTCAAATCTAATTGTGAAATAATTCCAAATGGTTTCATGTCAAAATTCTTTCTAACCAATTCTTCAATTTCTTTTTCTGGAATTTTACTGGAACCAAACGTATTGACATATAACGAAACTGGCTCGGCAACTCCTATAGCATATGCTAATTGAACTTCACATCTTTCAGCAAGATTTGCTGCTACAATATTTTTGGCAATATATCTGCACATATAACATGCTGATCTATCTACTTTTGATGGATCTTTTCCAGAAAAAGCCCCCCCACCATGTCTTCCAAACCCACCATAACTATCTACAATTATTTTTCGTCCTGTAAGTCCAGAGTCTCCATGTGGACCTCCAATTACAAATTTTCCTGTTGGATTAATATGAATTTTAATTTGGTCATTCCAAAGATTTCCTAAAACTGGCTTGATTACTTTATCTATGATTTCTTTTGATATCTGTTCTTGTGTTATTTCAGGTGCATGTTGAGTTGAAATAACTATTGTTTCAATTTTTGTTGGTTTATTATTTTCATATCTAACAGAAACTTGTGATTTACCGTCAGGTCTAACCCATGGTAAAACTTTGCTTTTTCTAACTTCGGCAAGTTTTTGTGTTAATTTATGTGCAAGTAATATTGGCATTGGCATTAGTTCTTTTGTTTCATTGGAAGCATAGCCAAACATCAATCCTTGATCACCTGCTCCTTGCTCTTTTTCCTTAGTTGCAGTTACACCCTGACTAATATCTGGACTTTGAGAATGAAGTCTTAATGTAACTTGACAAGATTCAGTATCAAACATCAAATCTTTATTGTCATATCCTATTTCTCTAATTATTTTTCTAACTAAGGCCTCTTGAGATTTCTTGTCAAAATCTGCATTTGAGGTTACTTCTCCAGCAACTGCAACAAAATCTGTGGTGACCATTGTTTCAACTGCTACTCTGGAATCAGGGTCTTGTTTGAGAAATTCATCTAAAAATGCATCTGAAATTTGATCACATATCTTATCAGGATGACCTTCAGTAACTGATTCTGATGTAAATAGAAAATTATTAGTCATAACCCCTAGAGTTCGTTTTCTAGTTTGATAAACAGTACATTATTGCCTCTTACAATTACTCGACCATAATTTGCAATTACTTTACCGTCGTGGAATTCTTCTGCATCAGTCATGATTAAATTCATGTATGAATCAACATTATCCATTTTTCCTTTGTATTCAACTTCATTTTTCAGCCTTACAGTAACTTTCTTCTTAGTACTTTTTTGAAGAGTTGTTAATGGCCTTTTTGCACTACTAGTTTGTGACACTAATTATTCACTTGTTTTGCTTACGTTGTTTTCTAGAATAAAAGCCTTGCCTCTTTTGTGAATTATGAAATTCTTTAAATTTTTTCATCATTTTTAGATGATTAACTAAATGATCTCTACAGGATTACAAAAATTAGACGATTTTTTATCTGGTGGAATACCTAATGGTGTAATTACTGACATTTATGGGGCAAGTGGAACTGGTAAAACTCAACTATTATTTCAAATCTGTATTAATGCAATAAAAAATGGAGGTAATGTTCTTTATCAAGATACAACAGGTAGTTTCAGACCTGAACGAATTCTTGAAATTCAGAAACAACAAAATTTAACATTTGATATTCTTGAAAAAATAACAGTTTCAAGAATTACTAATACTTCAGAACAGATCAAATCCATTGATATCATGAATGCATCAAACTTTTCCCTGATTGTAATTGATAATATCACTGATTTGTTTTCATACGAATATTCAAAAGATGATAAAATCTTTGCAAAAAATTCTATATTTGTCAAATACATTCATAATCTTTCGCTTGTTGCAATCAATAAAAAAATCCCTGTTATTATTACTAATATGATTAGAAACATAGATGGTATGGAAATGGAAAATATGAGAACAGCAATTGATCCATTCACACATATTAAAATAAAACTCACAAAAACATCTTCAAAATTTCATGCAGAAATAAAATGGCTTCTTCATCAGATCCAATTTTATTATAAGATTATTCCTGCAGGTCTATCTGATTATCCTGAAGATATTTAACTATCAATCATAAAGTTTAGCAATGGCAGGAATATTTGATTCAATTCCAATAATCACTGTAGTATTATTTGTACTTGGCCTAGCTGGCGTAATAGTTTATGAAAGATCCCGATCAAATACAAAAGAATCAATTTCCTGATTCTGTAATTGACTCACTGTTTAATTATTTTGGATTTACTAATCTTACTGAAATTCAGAAAAAAGCGTCTCCTATAATTTTACAAAAAAGAGATTGTTTAGTAATTGCCCCTACCGGTTCAGGTAAAACAGAATGTTCAGTAATTCCAATTTTTTCTCTAGTAAAAAAATCAAAAAAACTCGGAAAAATTAAAGTTCTTTACATTACTCCATTACGAGCACTTAATCGAGATGTTTTTAGAAGGATCATAAAATACGCTCAACATTCTAACCTTTCAATTGAAATCCGGCATGGTGATACTACTCAAACCGCAAGACGAAAAATCACTGAAAACCCTCCTGATATTTTAATAACAACTCCTGAAACTTTGGTTATTCTTCTTACACAATTAAAGATGTTAGATGCATTATCTGAACTCGAATGGATTGTTATTGATGAAGTACATGAACTCCTTGCTAGTGAACGAGGATCTCAACTATCATTAAGTATAGAACGTTTACAACTTAATTCAAATCACTGTCTCACTAAAATTGGACTATCTGCAACAGTTGGTAATTTTGAAGAGGCTGGTAAATTTGTAGTAGGGACTAAACGAAAATGTCAGATTATCAGAGATACCTCTGTTCGAAAATATGATGTTGAAGTAAAATTTGTCAATGGAACAATTTCAGATGTTGCAGATAAAATAATCGAGCATGTTTCAGAACTAAATTTAGATTCCCCTATACTTCTTTTTACTAACACCAGAGGCGAAGCTGAATTTTTAGCTTCCATATTAAAAGAAAAATCATCTATTAACATAGAATTACATCATGGATCATTATCAAAGGAAGTAAGAGAAGATACAGAGATTTCATTAAGAGAAGGAAAACGTGGAATTGTGGTTTGTACGTCTTCACTTGAATTAGGATTAGACATAGGTTCAATTGAATTAGTCATTCATTATGGTTCTCCTAGACAAGTATCAAAATTAGTTCAAAGAATTGGTCGTAGTAGACATAATAGAGATGCTTCTGCTAAGGGACTAATAATTACAAACAATTCTGATGATGAATTTGAAGCAAGAGCAATACTTGATCGTATCAAAGAAGGTTCTATTGAAGAACAAAAAATTCATGATGGCTCTCTTGATGTGCTTGCACATCATCTTGTTGGAATGACTATGCAATTAGGAGAGATTCCTGTAAATCAAGCATTAGAAACCGTAAACAATGCGTACCCATTTAGAAATTTACAGTTAGAAGATTTGGTTGATGTTTTAGATTTACTTGATTCTAATTATTTGATATTCTTTGATAGAACAAAAATGACATTTTGGAAAAAAGGTCGTTCTTTTAAATATTATTTTGAAAATCTTTCCACAATTCCTGATATTCTTAAATTCAAAGTATTTGATAGTGTTGGAAAAAAAATTATCGGTACATTAGATCAAAGATTTGTAGGTGATTTTGGAGATTCTGGAAATATTTTTGTTTTAAAGGGTTTACAATGGAGAATACTTAATGTGGATGAAAAATCATTTTCAGTAAATGTTGAACCATTTAGAGGAGGTGGTATAACTGTTCCATACTGGGAAGGAGAAAACATACCTATTGATTACAATACTGCAAAAAAAGTTGGAGCATTTCGTAGCAAGGTAAAAAATGGCACATTGAAATTAATTAATAAAACCATTGAGGAATTAAATTTTAATGAAATTCCAGATGAAAAAAATATCATTATAGAATCTAGTCGTTCACAAGGTTCTATTGTAATACATTCTTGTTTTGGTACTAAAGTTAATTCAACTTTAGCTACTTTGCTTTCATCTATGATATCTTCTATGTTGGGTTCCATAGTTGATTCGCGTTCAGATGGGTATAGAATAGTATTATCTTCTAGGTCACGTATTTCTGAAAAACTTTTCATTGACATCATAAAAGATAATTATGATCTTTATTCAATTATTACTGCATCTTTGACAGGAACACATAATGTAAATTGGAAGACATGGTGTGTTGCAAAAAAATTTGGAATAGTTGGAAGAGGGGCAATTTATGAAAAAAAATCAGCCCGATTTTTATATGAGAGATATGCAAAAACATCTCTTGTAAAAGAAGCATTACGTGAATTATTTCATGATAAATATGATCTTCAAAATACTGATAAAATATTAAAAAAAATTAGAGACAATGAAGTTCTAATTACATGGTTAGAAATAGATAAATTTTCAAAATTGGCTGAACCAATTTTAGATCATACATCCAAATATTATTCAGCACCTGCTAATCTTGATAAGGGTATTATTGATCTTGTAAAAGCTAGATTAGCAAAGACAAAGCACCGTCTTATCTGTGCACGATGTGGAAAATGGGAAAGAGTAATGGAAACAAATGAGGTAAAAAATGAATTGTTCTGTCCTTATTGTAAAGCTCGACAAATAACAGCTACTTTTTACTCTGACTATGATCTTCCAAAAATAATACGAAAAAAATTTGAAGGAAAAAAACTAACTTTAGATGAAAAACATCGGTTTGATCGAGCCTGGAAAGTATCTTCTTTAATAGAAAATTTTGGAAAAATTGCAGTAACTGTAATGTCTGGATATGGAGTAGGAGCTGATACTGCTGCTAGAATATTACGAAATATGATAGATGACGAACACATCTTTAAGCAAATTTATGAGGCAGAAAGACAATACGTTGTAACGCGTGGATTCTGGGATTCTTAATTTTTCTTTGTAATTTTAGAAAATGCAGAAAGAGTTAATTCAACTCGTCCTTCCAAACCTGCTTTAGCATTGACCCCTGTTATTGAAATTATTTCTCCCAGTTCACATTTTTCTATTAATCTAGCTTGATTTCTCCATCCCTTAACCCAAATTTGACCTGTATCGTCTTCAACAAACATCTCTGATAATAAAACAGATTCTCCAGACTTGGTTTGAATTTCTCTTCTTTCAGGAATTTTTAATACTATAGCTTCAATACAAAAATTTCCATCTACTTTAACTTCATTAATTTTTGTTCTTAACTGTGATAATGATGGTAATGATACATCATTTTCCAATTTTCTTACAAATGAATTATTATCTAATGTAACAGAATTTCCATAAACTTTTGTTGGCATGCATTCAATTACATCTCCTTCATTGCAAATACTTGTGGAATTTGAATTATCCATGATGTTGTAAATATTTTTTTTATTATCTACACCCAAAATCATATTCTTTCCATTTTCTGTAGTTACAATTGAAAGAATTCTTACTATTACAGGTTCTGCTTCTTTACCTCCATCAATTTCAATTAAAGTTGAATCATTTCCATGAATCTCTAATCCTTGATTTCCATTTTTTATGTTAATTCCAAGTAATCGTACTTTAGCACCATTAGAAATCATATTGGGAATATCAGATTCATCTTTTCCCCATAAAACAACTCTAAGCGTAGTTCCGTCCTTACCTTTTAATCTCATTCTCAGTGCTTTTCCAGGTTGACCTCGAGAATTTGTAAATTCCATACTACTTACGATACCATCTATCGTTCCAGAAATAACAAGATCTTTTTGACCTTCATGTAATTCACTAATATCTTTTGTAATTTTATCTATAGATGGAATGTCACTTTTTTCATTTGTTATTTCAATATTAGATCCTGAACCTATGTTGATAGTTGGAGAACCGCTAAGATCTGATTTTACATATGCCTTGATAATTTTGATCAAATCACCAGGTTTTATATTTTCAATTCCAGGTAGATTTGCTTTATCATCCCATAATTTTACGCTAGCTGTGGAATTTGTATCATAAACAGTCATGGTTCTGAGATAAAATGGTGAACCATCTTTGCGAGAAAATTGTTTGGCAGGAGATACGTTAAGAACTCTGGTTTCTAGAGAAATTTCTTTAGCACCTGCATAGAGATCCTTTAAACCCATTTCAACTTTTAATGGTCCTGATAATGAAATTCCAAAATCAGACGCAATCAAAAATAAAGCGCCTTGATCTGTTAGATAACCTGCACCTATCTTCTCTTTTTTATGTTTAATTTGCTCTTCAATATCTGCTCTAGTTAATTCCGGTTTTTGTTCTAGTAATTTATCTATAAGACTATCAAATTCTGACAATTCATAGTTTGTAAATCAGTTGTATTAATAAAAATTTCATTATTGCAAAGTATTATGTGTATATTCTTTTGATCGCAAATCGTAAGATTTTTTTGTTAATTTTAATAATTCATATCTAGATTATAGAAATTGCTTCATTAACTAAATTAGTGGGAAGATCGCATTCTTTTCATGTCATGTATTGTTGTTGAACATTTGTCAAAATCATATGGATCACTCATTGCAGTTGATGATGTTGTTTTAGCAGTAAAATCTGGTAAAGTTTTTGGATTTTTAGGTCCAAATGGCGCAGGTAAATCAACTACAATCAAACTTCTAACTACGTTAATTCCACCGTCAAATGGTTCTCTGACAATTTTAGGAATAAATGCAATTGAAAACCCATTACAAGTTCGTCATAAAATTGGAGTAGTTTTGCAACAGCCTAGCTACGAACCAACATTAACGGTGGAAAAATCTCTTGATAAATATGGTATGATGTGGAATGTTCCAACAAATGAACGCAAAAAAAGAAGAGAAGAACTCCTAAAAGATTTTGATCTAATTGATATACGTAAGAAAAGAAACGAAGATCTATCTATAGGCCAGAGAAGAAGGGTTCAGGTAGCACGTGAATTTATGCACGATATGGAACTTTTATTTCTTGATGAACCAACTGTAGGATTAGATCCCAGTGCTAGAAGAAAATTATTAGATTACTTAAAAAACAAAGCTAAAACAGGTTTAACAATTTTTTATACTACGCATATTCTTAGTGAAGCTGAATATCTTTGTGATGAAATAGCTATTATTGATAAAGGAAAAATTCTTACAGTCGATACACCTGAGGCACTAAAAAATAGATTTGGAAATAAAAAAACAATAAAAATTCATTTACTTGAAAAACAAAATAAAATTACAACTTTTCTTGCAGGAATTGCTGACTGCAAAATTGATTTTGATAATGGAACTAATATAATAATACATTCAGAACAATCTGAATTAGTTTTATTACAAGTTCTACGAATTTTAAATGAAAATAAAATTGAAATAGAAGATCTTTCGGCAGTCCCTACAAATCTAGAAGAGATCTTTTTAAAAATGGTGAGTGATAATGCATCCAATAATTAGACTTGTTAATAGAAACTTAACAATATCCATTAATCCTGGATTTTTAATCTGGCAAGTAATTTTTCCTTTAATCTACATTTTTGTTGCAGGCTATGCATATACATCATTAATTGATCAAGTTCCTTTTGGTGACAAAAATATTAGTTATCCGACATTTTTGGCAACTGGTATGATTGGATTTAATATTATGAATAGTACTCTTATTTCAGGAATAATAATTTGGAATGATAGGAGACATGGTATGTTTGAGCAAATAATGTCTGGGCCATTTACACGATCTGATTATATTTTAAGTAATATTTGCACTATTGGAATTGTAGGTTTGGTAAGTGCATCATTAATTGCACTTGTTGGATATCCTGTATTTTTTGAATCAATTGAATTCACTATTATTACAATTCCTCTGATTATCTTTGCTGCGATTGTTGGTTCTGTTTTGTTTGGTTCAATAGCCTCTATAATTTCTACTCGACTACGTTCTAGCGAAGGATTTAATGTAATAATCAATACTGTTTTTCTGTTCTTTGCTTTTGTTAGTACTGCATTTTATCCCTCATCTGGTTCCCCAGAACCACTTAGAACCATTTTTTATCTAAACCCTCTTACCTATTTGGTAGATGTTATACGTGGTGGTATTTTTGGTAATATTACTGAATTTGTAATTATCGAAATGATTGTTTTAGTAGTTATTGCATCAGTACTTTTTATAATTGCAACAAAATTACTTACAAAACTAGATTTTTAGCTATTAGTATTTTTAATATCGCTAAAACTCTTATACATACTATTTATTTTTTTAATAATATCTAAATTATCATATTTCATTAAACTTAGATTTGGTATAATACAATGTCCTCCTATTATTCCTGGATACATCTTAGGTCTATTTCCTAAATTTTCATGAATTTCATCTGCAAATTTCCACATCTCATCAAAATCTACTTTTTCTGTATCACAAATCATTTTAGTGATCTGAGCATAATTAATTAACCACCCATAATATGTTGTATCAACTAAAATTTTTGCTAATTCAGCAGTTTTAGTTGTAGACATCCATTGTATTTTTTGGAATCTTTTCTCTAAGCTTGATTTAATTTTAGGGTTAATTTCTTTTTTATCGGATGAGATAAATTTTGTATATTTTTTTATATCTTCTAAAAATCTTTCATGTACTCCACGTACAGGTGAAAATAAAACTGGTATCTCAACTCTATCTTGAATATGTTTTGTAGTACCTGGTTCTACAGTTGAATGAATAATGACAACTTGCAAGTCCGAAATTTTTTTTATCCAATTTATTGTTATTTCACTAAATTCGTTTAATTCTCCTGGAAGACAAATATGTAGATATTCTGGATTTTTTATTAGATTATTTTCAGAATAGTTTCTACATTTTGATTTATCACTATCTATTCCTACACAATCAAACCCACGCTCAACAAGTAACTCAAAAAGAGTAGATCCAACTTCACCCATTCCTAAAATGATATCTGTCATTTGTTACCCTCTGAAAATTCACAGTATTATATTCGTGTTACAGTTGATATTTTTTTAAATGGTAGCCCTGCCCAGACTCGAACTGGGGTTAAGGGCTTCAAAGGCCCCTGTGCTTGACCGCTACACTACAGGACTATCAAAAAGGAGCAACTTGATTCCCCTAATGAACTTTTTATTTGCTTGAATTTCTACCTAAAACCAATTCATAATTACTCTTTGATAATTTGAATTAGTTTTTGAATAGGATCTTCCATACTGTCGGCAATTTTTCTTGCTCTTTTTTTGGAATTATTATCTGAAGTTTCAAGGAATTTTCTAATAATTTTAGTAATTTTTTTAGGATTTGTTTCTCTATTTACAAGATTATTTTTTACTAAAAAATTTTCAACTATATTAGGTACTGCATTATATGAAATAGTTGGAACTCCAAGTAAAGCTGACTCTGCTGTCATAGTGCCACCTGAACCTAGAAAAATATCTGTATGCTCTAACAAATGTTTTCCATCAAATGACATTTTCATAATACCTGCCTTTTTACCGAATATTTTTTTTAGATTTTTAATTTGTTCGGAATATCTTCCAAGAATTACAATATTTTCACTATCAAATTCTTTTACAATTTCGTTTATTATTGGTATTATTTGTCTTGATTTAGATGTATACGCTGCTTGCTCTTCTTCTACTCTGATCAAAATATTTTTTTTATTATTATTTTTAAATGGTAGAGATTTTTTTTGCTTGCTATTTCTTTTTATCGTTACTGATGCATCAATTGCTTTGTATGGAATAATGTCTTTTGAATCTATGCCATATTTTGAAAATTCTTTTTTAGGTATTATCCAAGGAATTAACAATTTTTGAATTAATGGCAATGTTAACTTCATCACTGCATTAGCATGTGGTGAATCACAAAATGCAATATGTCTTATTCCCATACCAAATGAAACTCTTGCGGCTTCAGGAGAACAGAAGCTAATTACCATATCTGGAGAAAATTTATCAATTAACAAAGATAGCTTTCTTATTCGGTTAATACTGGCCTCAAATTTGTCATATTTTTTACCTCCACCATGCTTTCCGACATAAATTAGGTCAATTTTTCGAATTTTTGCTAGTTTTGAGACTTCATCATATGATCGAGATGTGCATAAAATATTGTGATTTTTCCTCAGTCTCTCAATTATTGGTTCTGAAAACAATAATTGTTTAGGAGTTAGAATATCTATCCAAATTTTCAAGTATCTCTCATTATTATGGTAAGTTCAATAAGTTTTTCTTAGTCTAATACTAGGCTTATGTGTAATGGGGGGAGCAAAAGTTGTTGTCTATGGACTCAGTACCGAAGGCTATGCTATTGCATGTCAGATGGCAATCAAGGGAGCTGATGTATACATTATTGACGAATCAACACCATCGGCAATTTCATTAAAAGCAGAAATTGCTAAAACTTATCCAAATGTATCTTCTCTAAAAGAAGATGAGCCATTACTAGCTATGGAGCCAATCGATGTAGCTATTTCAAAAGCTCAATATCTTTTCTTTACTCCAAGAATTAGAAAAACTGGACAAGACATAAAAACTGAAATTCATTCAAAATTTAAAGATGCGACAACATCTTTAAAAAAAAACAGTTCTGTGATTTACACTCTCCCTTCTGGCTTTGGTGGTAATAATGAAAATATTTCACTACTTGAACATGTAACTGGACTTGAGGTTGGAAAACAAATCTCATACTTTTATTATCCATTAGAAGATCTTAATCAACAACCAAAATTCATTGGTTCTTTCAACGGAAAAGAGGATTCTGTATTGGCAGATCTTTTAACAACTGGAAAAAAAGAAAAAAAATTTGTAGCTATTTCTTCTTCTGAACATTTTCATGCAATTAATGTATTGTCTAGATTTGCTAGCCTAAGTAGCATTTTAGAGGTTTGTCGATATGTCCAAGATGATATAACAAAAAACGATCTATCTTCTGATGATTTCCAAGAAATCTTCTTAGACAATATGATTAGTGGGTTATTTGATCTCAAATCACTAGGTTCTTCATTTGAAAGTGCAAATACGCTCATGTATCTTATTAATGGAAGCGTAAAGGGTATTGATGGCTATATTAAGAAATTAATCGATGAAATTCGAACTACACTGAAGAAAAATGATCTAAAAGCTAGTAGGACAAAAATCGCATTATCTTGGACACTTGATCAACATGAAATGCGAGGAGATAAAATTGAAATGTTGCAGAATTTAACTTCTAGATTACGTGATTATATCGGTGACGTTGAAGCATATGAACATCCAAATTCAGATTTATTTCATAGTGACAAAACTACTATTATCGTAGCATGCTCAAAAATAGATTTTGAAAATATAGAAAAAAATAAACAAGATACCAATATTATTGTAATTAAAGCTAATCCCTTATGTGAAATTATTCAATAAGAGTATAAATTAGCTAAAAGATCATTATGGTTGAAATGTTAGATGAAAACAATCCTGATGAGGTCCCAGTTGATGTAATTTCTAAGAATAAAATCAATAATTTATCTGAAGATTTAACAGAAACAGTTAGTGATAACATTACTGTAGATGAATTACAAAATCTTTTGGAAATCGAAAAACAAAAAGTGAAAGATTATGAGGATAAAATTAAACATGTTTTGGCAGATTATCAAAATCTAAATAAAAAAACACAATCTGATATTGAAAAGGGAGTAAATACAAAAATTGAAGAATTTATGTTGGATTTTTTGAAAATTTATGATGATTTTATAAGAGCAAAGCAAGTATTTTCAGAAAGTAAAATAAACACTGATGGATTGGACTCTATTTTGAAAAATATGGATTCATTACTTTCAAAATATAATATAACTCCAATTGATGCATTAGGTGAGATATTTGATCCAAATCTACATGAAGCAATTTCTATAATTGAAGATTCTGAGCTAGATAACAACACAATTGTCAAAGAACTGAGGAAAGGATATATTTCTCATAAGAGAGTTATTAGACCAACACTGGTAGAAATATCAAAAAATAATGGTGAAATTAAATGACTAAAATAATAGGAATAGATTTAGGAACAAGCAATTCGGCTGCTGCCGTGGTAATGGGTGGAAAACCTACTATCATTCCTGCAGCAGAAGGTGCTACTGTAGGCGGCAAGGCATTTCCTTCAGTAGTAGCATTTACTAAAACTGGTGAACTCTTAGTTGGTGAACCAGCAAGGAGACAGGCTGTAACAAATCCTGATAGTACAATTGCGGCTGCAAAAAGAAAAATGGGTTCAGATTATATTTTTAAAATTCAAGATAAAAATTACAAACCTCAACAAATTTCTGCATTTATCCTTCAAAAAATAAAAAAAGACGCTGAAGCTTTCATAGGTGAACCAGTCAATAAAGCTGTAATTACAGTTCCTGCATATTTTGATGATAATCAACGTCAAGCAACTAAAGATGCTGGAACCATTGCAGGTCTAGATGTTGTAAGAATAATAAATGAACCAACAGCTGCATCGTTGGCATTTGGATTAGATAAAACTAAACAAGATATGAAAATTCTTGTCTTTGATTTTGGTGGTGGAACGTTAGATGTTACAATAATGGAAATGGGTGGCGGTGTATTTGAAGTAATGAGTACATCTGGTGATACTCAGTTAGGTGGAACTGATATGGATAAAGTAGTGATTAATTACATTCTTGATGAATTTAAGAAAAAAGAAGGAACTGATCTATCTAAAGATAGTACTGCAATGGCTAGAGTTAGAGAAGCTGCAGAGAAAGCAAAAATTGAGCTTTCAACTATAATGGAAACTGACATTAATCTTCCATTCATCTCTCATGATCCCTCATCTGGTGCAAAAAATCTTGAACTAAGACTAACAAGAGCAAAACTTGATGATTTAATTCGCCCAATTATTCAACGATGTAAACCTTCTATAGAAAAAGCACTTGAAGATGCTAAAATATCAAAAACAGATGTTAGCAAAATTGTGATGGTTGGGGGACCTACAAGAATTCCACTAGTGAAAAAATTTGTTGG
>JAGXTE010000052.1 GCA_018334095.1 Nitrosarchaeum sp. | reverse complement strand
TCTATTGCTAGAACCTCCAGTCTGAAAAAATCACCTTTCATGCCACGCACGTCTGTAACCAATAGGTTTCATGCACTTTTCATCCCCCTTCCGGGGTACTTTTCAGCTTTCCCTCACGGTACTAGTACACTATCGGTCTTGAGAGATATTTAGCCTCGGATGCTACTTTCACCCATATTCATTGCCCACTACCAAGGACAATTACTCGGGTATGAATAGGACCTTTTCCACTTCGCTTAAGGGGGTATCACCCTCTGTGCCAGAACTTTTCAGATCATTTCAGCTGTGTTCCAGGATTCCATATTATCATACCAAAACACCACATCTCCCGAAGGATTCAGTTTGGGCTCTTTCCTTTTCGATCGCCTCTACTTGGGAAATCTCAATTGATTTCTTTTCCTCGTGGTACTAAGATGCTTCAATTCCCACGGTTCGACTTCCATCACCATTGTAACGGAATACACTATGTGTAAGATTCTCATTCGGACATCTCGGGATCATAGGATGCGTGCGCCTACCCCGAGCTTATCGCAGCTTGCCACGTCCTTCTTCTCTCCTCAAGCCTAGCAATCCACCTATTGGCGTCTTTACACCGGCAAATTCAGCCACATATTACACGACTATGCACGACGATCATTGCAAGTCCTCCGGTAAGAGGAACCTGCTACATCCTTCATACATCACTTTCGTGATGCATTGCATCGATGATTTTGCGAAGATTATGTGCACCCGGCACATTCACTTGTCTAAGGAGGTGATCCGACCGCAGGTTCCCCTACGGTCACCTTGTTACGACTTTTCCCTTGTCACTTACCTCAAGTTCGATAACGCCAATCAGACGTCACCTCGCTAAAAGCAAACTTCAATGAAACGACGGGCGGTGTGTGCAAGGAGCAGGGACGTATTCACCGCGCGATAATGACACGCAGTTACTAGGGATTCCATATTCGTGAGGGCGAGTTGCAGCCCTCAGTCATAACTGTGGTAGCGTTTAGGGATTACCTCCTCCTTTCGGATTCGGAACCAATTGTCACTACCATTGCAGCCCGCGTGTGGCCCCAGAGTTTCGGGGCATACTGACCTGCCGTGGCCCCTTCCTTCCTCCGCATTAACTGCGGCGGTCCCGCTAATTCGCCCCACTACTCCTGAGAGTAATGGTGGCAACTAGAGGCAGGGATCTCGCTCGTTACCTGACTTAACAGGACATCTCACGGCACGAGCTGGCGACGGCCATGCACCACCTCTCAGCTTGTCTGGTAAAGTCTTCAGCTTGACCTTCATTCTGCTGTCTCTCCGGGTAAGATTTCTGGCGTTGACTCCAATTGAACCGCAGGCTTCACCCCTTGTGGTGCTCCCCCGCCAATTCCTTTAAGTTTCATACTTGCGTACGTACTTCCCAGGCGGCAAACTTAACGGCTTCCCTGCAGCACTGCATTGGCCACAAGCCAATGCATCACTGAGTTTGCATAGTTTACAGCTGGGACTACCCGGGTATCTAATCCGGTTTGCTCCCCCAGCTTTCATCCCTCACCGTCGAACGTGTTCTGGTAGACCGCCTTCGCCACAGGTGGTCATCAATAGATCAAAGGATTTTACCCCTTCCTACCGAGTACCGTCTACCTCTCCCACTTCCTAGTTATGCAGTATTCCCGGCAGCCCATACGTTAAGCGTATGGATTTAACCGAAAACTTACAAAACGAGCTACGGATGCTTTAGGCCCAATAATCATCCTGACCACTTGAGGTGCTGGTTTTACCGCGGCGGCTGACACCAGAACTTGCCCACCCCTTATTCACTAGTGTTTCTAGGACTAGCAAAAGGTTTCTTTAGCAGAAACCACTCGGATTAACCTTGTCGTGCTTTCGCACATTGCAAAGTTTTCTCGCCTGCTGCGCCCCATAGGGCCTGGGTCCGTGTCTCAGTACCCATCTCCGGGCTACTCCTCTCAGAGCCCGTACCTGTAATAGTCTTGGTGGGCCATTACCTCACCAACAAACTGATAGGCCGCAGTCCCATCCTACGGCGATAAATCATTTGAAACATAAACCGTTCCAGGTATAATGTTCTGTCGGGCATTATTCTCAGTTTCCCGAGGTTATTCCCGTCCATAGGGTAGATTGACTACGCGTTACTGAGCCGTCTGCCTTGTATTGCTACAATGACTCGCATGGCTTAGTATCAATCCGATAGCAGTCAGGTCCGGCAGGATCAACCGGATTCTTTCTTTTACTTGATTATTGAAGTACACAATGTACTATAATTGGAATTGACGGATGCACATAATCTTCACATTTCAGATTTGATCAGTTGATCAGATCCTCATTTTGTATGCGTAAATGGAGGCCCATGAATCACAAAATGGTATAATACCATGCTTTCATCACAAGCGCCGCCTATTGCTTTACGTATGCAGAAACAGAAGAATTACAAATCCATATAAACCATGCCTAAAATAATTTCTGATCTCAGTTTATTTTTGTAAAAAATAGAATTAATCAAACTTCACATCACCTCAAAATATAAAATACTCACAAAATAGGGCCAAATTAGGACACATATTGATAGTTAAAATTGATGAAATGGCATCAAAGATTAACTTTTGACAGATTACATTTCAGAATACAAGAAAAAAACAAAAGGATCAGCAAAACTCTTTGACAAGTCTTTAAAATATCATGTAAATGGAGTAAGTCACAACATTAGATTTTTTGAACCATATCCATTTGTTGTTAAATCATCGTCTGGAAAAAATCTAGTTGATGTTGATAATAACAAGCATACAGATTATTGGATGGGTCATTGGAGTTTGATTTTAGGTCATGGTCCAAAACCAGTAAAAGATGCAGTGAAAAAACAGATTGAAAAAAGTTGGATGTATGGTACTGTAAATGAGCAAACTATCAAGCTATCAGAGTTAATTTCAAAAGCAGTTCCAGTAGCTGAAAAAATTCGTTATGTCACTTCAGGTACTGAAGCTACAATGTATGCAGTAAGACTTGCACGTTCTGTAACTGGGAAAAAGATTATTGCAAAAATAGATGGGGGATGGCATGGGTATACATCGGATTTACTAAAGAGTGTGAATTGGCCATTTACAGAATCAGAAAGTACTGGGGTCGTAAACGAAGAAAAAATAATATCAATACCATTTAATGATTTAGAAAAATCACTTGAAATTCTAAAAAAAGTTTCAAACGATTTGGCAGGGATAATTATAGAACCAGTATTAGGAGGGGGTGGATGCATTCCAGCAACTGCAAATTATCTTAAAGGAGTTCAAGAGTTTTGCAAAAAGAACAATTCATTATTTATTTTAGATGAGATTGTTACAGGATTCAGATTTAGATTTGGATGTTTGTATCCTACAATGAATCTTGATCCGGATATTGTCACTTTAGGAAAAATTGTAGGGGGTGGAATGCCAATTGGAGTTATGTGTGGTAAAAAAGAGATAATGGAGCACTCTAATACAAAGGGAAAGAAAAAGACAGAACGAAGTTATATTGGAGGAGGTACATTTTCTGCAAATCCAATGTCAATGACTTCTGGATTTGCAACATTATCAGAATTAAAATCTGGAAAAACAATTTACTCAAAAATAAATTTGTTAGGAGACTTTGTAAGAAAAGAATTAACAAAGGTATTTGATGGTAGGGTAATCGTTACAGGTAAAGGGTCATTGTTTATGACTCATTTTGTAAAAGACGGAGTTACAGAGATCATCAATTCTGCTCAGGCTGCAAAGTGCGATACAGCATTACTAAACAAATATCACTTTAAGATGATTGCTCATGATGGAATATTCTTTTTACCAGGAAAACTTGGTGCCATATCCAATGCTCATACCAAAGAAGACCTAAAGAAAATTATCAATGCAACTGAGAACTTTCAGGAATAAAAAATCTAAACTTTCATTACTACGATATATCATAATTAATCATGGGCTTGTTTGGTTCAAAAGAAGATGTAGAAGACATGATGTACAATGCAATGTCATTACTTGAAAAAAATCAGCCAAAAGGAGCAATTCCAGTATTTACTAAAATATTAAAACAAGAACCAAAAAACACAGCCGCGTTATACAATAAAGGACTTGCATTAAATCAAATCAAAAAATATAGCGATGCGGTAACTTGCTTTGATCTACTATTAGAAATTAGCCCCAAAGATGCGGCAGCAATTAACAATAAGGGAATAGCAATGGCCGAATTGGGAAACATACAAGGGGCATCAGAGTGTTACGATAAAGCAATTGAAATAGACCCAAAATATGGGCCGTCATATTTTAACAAAGGAGTGTTGCTTGACAAATTACAAGAACATGAGGAAGCTCTGAATTGTTTTGAAAAGGCAATTCAAGTATCACCTGGTAAACCAAATGCTCAGTTTTACAAAGGAATCATTTTAGGCAAATTAAAGAGACATGAAGAAGCTCTGAATTGTTTTGAAAATGTATACAGAAAAAACCCAACTCATATGGATGCATTTTTTCATAAAGGAATAGAATTAGCAGAAATAGGAAAACATGAGAAAGCAATTGAGATATTTGATCAAATCCTATCAAAGCACAAAGACAATGTAAATATCATATATGCAAAATCAAGAAGCAAGGCATCATTAGGAATGTTTCCTGAATCATTAGAACTGTTAAAACAAGCAATCTCAAAAAATCCTAAAACAATCAGAGCATGGGCCAAAGAAGAAAAAGCATTTACTCAATTACATACAAATGATAAGTTTAGAGCACTTGTAAAATTATAAAAATAAAATTATTTACAAAATTTTGTTTTTTACTGCATCGATTCGTAATATTTCAATTTTTTTATCTGGACCTACTAATCGAGCTTCAAATATTGGAATGTAAATTTCGGAGATATTACTAAGAGTAAATTCATCATTTAGATTACGGATATCTTTTTCTAATGGTTTTTTTAGAATGATTTTTAGTTGGTCAACAGCAGCATCATATGTTATTTCAGGTTTTTTAACAACAGAGGAACTTGATTCCAATATTTTCTGAGGATAATTCTCAACTGTTTTAGAATTTATTGTAAATTGGAATTTTATCTCTCTACCGTGATGATCAAAAGTGACTTCACCTTCTTCTTCAATAAACACATGCTCTTCCAATGCAAGTTCAATCTTGTTTTTTCCACGATTTCCAACAAATGCCTTTCTAAGAGTAGATTTGGATTCAATTGGAAAAATACCACCACCAAGAACAACTTCCTGTACATTAGAATCTACAGAAATGATATGAGTTGACTTTCTAAAATAATCAGCAACATATTTCCCAGAAATTTTCAATAGGCTTTCATAATAAAGTGTAAGAGACTGAACATGAACTTCTTCTGGGCTCGGTTTTTTAAATAATTTTTTAAATAGTGAAGTCTTTTTATCTTCAATTATTAGTGATGCCTCTTTTTCATCAATAATTTTTTTCAGAACTATTGTTTTAATGTCATACTTGTTTTCAGTCAAAATTCCATAAAATTTAGAGCATTGTCGCTATTAAATCAATTGTAAAATTCAGCATTTGGGAAAAATATATTACATTTGAAAAGATCATCATCATATGGCCACAAAAAAGAAAGTTGGACGTATTGAAAGATTTCTAAAAAAAGCTGACAGAGCAATAGATGAAGGAATTAAAAGAGCTGATGAGGCTCTAGATGATGCTGTAGAATTTGGAGGAATGGCTGCAAATCAAGCAAAAAAGACAAGTATTGAACTTAGAAACAGAGCAATTAAAGAAAAAGCAGAAATCACAACAAAGGGAATTAAAAAAATTAATGAAAGTGTTGCTGCAGTTAAACAGGCAGCGATTAAAACTAATGAAGAGTTAGCAACACTAGAAAAATTAGGCGAGTTAAGAAAAACAGGAATACTAACTGAAAAAGAATTTCAAGAAAAGAAAAAGAAAATTTTATCGAGAATATAATATGAAAAAATCAAACATAAACTCAAAGGGGGATAAAAGAAAAATCAATCCAAATTGGTTTACAAATAAAGTTCACATGAAAGATATTTCCTCAAAAATCAAATCTAAAGAACAAGACATCTATCATGTCTACTTTGAAAATGGTGCAAAAACAAAGATGCATTCTCATAATGGAAATCAAATACTAATAGTCACCAAAGGGATAGGTAGTCTTGAGACATTTAGAAAATATGGTACAAAGAAAACAGAATTTAAAATCAAAAAAATTGAAAAAATTAGCCTCAAGGAAGGTGATGTCGTATACATCCCATCAAATACACTTCACACGCATGGGGCAACTAGTAAAAAGACGTTTTCGCATATTGCAATCAATATTTTACCAGCTAAAAATTCAGTGTATAAAACGGCATGGTATGAATCAGACTTTAAGACAAAAGTCGCAGAGAAAATATGAACATACAAGATGTCAGTTAGAAAAAGTTCTGAGATTGAAGAAATTCTAGGTAGTGAAGGATCAAAGATAAAGCAATACTTCCATCCACACAATACACTAAACGGTATTGGGTATAGCTTAGCTCATTTCACATTAGAACCTCGAAAAAAAACTACCCTACATAAGATAAAATCTTCAGAAATTTACTTTATTTTAGAAGGTGAAGCTGCACTGATGATCGATGATGAAAGACACCAATTAAAAAAAGATGATTCTGTTTATGTTCCGCCATCATCAAAGCAATACATAGAAAATACAGGAACCGTAAACCTACGATTTTTATGCATAGTAGAACCAGCGTGGAAGCCAGAAGATGAAACCATTTTAGAATAAACATAAAACAGGTAAATCGCATGAAATTGTTTTTAAGATAAAAGAGATTCTTAGAATTAGTGAATAGATTTCAAGCCCTTAGAACACTGAATATAAAATCAGATTCATCAATGGAGGATATAAAATTAGCATATAGAAAATTAGCTCTGGAACATCATCCAGACAAAAATATTAGCGAAAAAGAAGGAATTGAGTTTAAAAAAATTACAGAGGCATATAATTATTTGAAAAAAAATTCGACAGAAGATGATAATAATTCAAAATTCACAAATTCAAATAATAAAACTAATTTTGAAAGAAAACCTCAATGGGGAGCACCATCTGGTGGAAAAACGCCGGAGGAAGATTGGAGTAGATATACCAGAGAGTTTGAAGAAGGAGATCCGACTTTTTGGAGAGAATATGAAAAAAAATTTTGGGAAGAATACAATGCACGTGTACGCTCAGATGGAAGACAAGGAGAATATGAAAAAGCAAAAGAGCCGGAAAAACAGCCAAACCTCTTTGTGGATGTCGATAAAAGCTTGTGCATAGGATGTTGTAGTTGCGAAATGATCGCACCTGATGTATTTTCAATTAATAGAAATTCAAGATCAAATCCAAAATCATCAGTCATAAATCCAAAAGGTGCAGGGATTAACAAAATAATGAATGCTGCAGAAACATGTCCAACTAAAGCAATAATTGTAGAAAATGCAGATACAAAAGAGAAATTATTTCCTTATTGACATTATTTTAATTTATTATAAATTTCTTCAATTTCAGAATCAGAAAATTTTATAGTTTTAAACATAGTATGAATTGGTCCTGCAGAATCACCTTGAGCACGAGGAACTAGATGAACGTGAACATGCGGAACTTCTTGTCCGGCATCTTTGCCATTATGAACTGCTACAAGTGTTGAACCAGTCAATTTGTCAACTTTTGAAAGTACTTTATGTACAAGTGAAAACAAATCAGAATTTTCCTCATGATTCAGGTCTTGGATTTTCATATGGTGATTTTTTGGAATTATTAGAGTGTGTCCTTTTACAAGTGGAAAAGCATCTAAAAATGCAATAGAATGACTGGTTTCTTGAATAATTTTTGCGGGAATTTGTTTAGAAATTATTTTACAAAATATACAACCCATATCCCATCAACAAATAAACGAAATATTAACTTCTATGTTTGGACAATAGTCGCCCAAGCGAGCCCTCTTCCAAACTTTATTGTTACTTTATCTCCTGTCTGCAAGTCACATTTTTGAATTTTTTTAGGAATCATATCTTTTGTTTCAACATAACATGTGCCTTGGTCATTATTCAAAATAGTTACTTCCTCATACACATCTTCTCGTATTAAATTCCAAAATGGAAAAACTATTGTAGATAAAACTAAAGCTGCCACAACAAAGGCCCCACCAAAAATAAATCCCATTTTTTGGCTATTTGTAAATTCCAACTACCAAGTACCGCCTGCACCAGAATTTGGATCAAGTTTCTTTTCAGGGATATTACCATGTGCCTTTTTTGTGTGTCTTTTTAGTCGTTCTGGATCATGTAATTCTAAACCACACACATCACATTTGGTCTCATTTTCATTATCTTTATTTCGTTTGAATAGACCCATAGTTATTTAATATTTGAAATACATTAAAAACGATACGGTTTTTTATTATTAAATTTATTTTGTAAGTATAATTGAAATTATTTGGCTCAACATTAAATTTAAAATATTATAAAATGAATAATTAAATTTTAGTTCAGATTTTTGTAGTAGAGTTTGATAATAGTATCAACTACTTTATCAGTATCTACTTCTTTTTCTGCACTTACTAAAAGTAAATGGTCATCTCCCAAATAAAGTGAAAAACGCTTAACCTCATCATATTCAGCCAAAGTGTATTTTGTTTTACCAAGCCATTTTGATACTTCTTTTCTTGATTGCCAGTCTAAAATTGCCAATGTAACTAATTCATTTTCTTTATGCTCAGAAAGAATACTTGTCAAACCCTTACGTAAACCGCCGCCAACACGAACAGCCCATTGGTCATAAACAGTTGCAAATCTAATTTTCGGATTTGAATCTAAAATTTGTGAACAAAAATTTTCATATTCCAATAAATGTATTAGTATTTCCAAGTATTAGAGGTTTAGTTTTTGAAAAATGCAGGCATGAATATGTTCAAAACATTACATAATTGGGATTGATTTTGGCCTTTTTAAAAGAGATTGTTAATTCCCAATTGAAGTCATAGTGAATCCAACATAGTTCATAAATTAGTTTAAGATATTTTTTATATTGAATGTTCTTAAATAGAAATAATGGATTCAGAAAAATCAAAAATTTCAATAGATAATTTTATGACACTTAACATAAAATCAATTCAACCAGATATCAACATAAAAGATGCTGCTAAAATAATGTATGAACAACATATACCATCATTACTAGTAGAAGAAAATCACAAAATGATAGGTATTATAACATATGCAGATATTGCACTAGCACTTACAATTTTTGATCATAAACCAACAACACAAGTTAGAGAAATAATGTCATCTCCGATAATTTCGGTTACATCAGATCATTCGATTTTAAAAGCAGTTGAATTAATGCTAGAAAAAAGAATTCATAAAATTCCCGTAATCGATAATGAAAAAATACAAGGGATAATATCAGCAACTGATCTAATGATATTATTCTCAATGTTAAGTGAGAAACAAATCTACAATGTAGTTAAAGGACAGATAGAAAAAATTTAGTTATTTATCTATACGTTTTATATAATATTTCGTTTAATTGTGCTTTCAATGCTCCAATCTGACCTCGTAAATCAATAATATTTGCAGTATGCATTTCTATCAGTTCATTATAATTGGAGGGTTTATTCGGATCATGAGTGATAGAGCGCAGTGCGTTTCTTTCATTTACAATATCATTTTGCAGTTTAGTAAGTTGACTTTCGATATCAGTAATTTTAGAGTTAGATTCTGCATTTCCAGATGGGGACACCATAATTGAAGTTAGGTTTCCAGACATTATCTTAACAGAAGACATCTGACATGTGTTTGGAGCAATTTTATCACCTAATTTGACATTGACGGTTTCCATATCAGAAGTTACTGAAATTATAGGAAGTTTCACCATAGTTTTACCAGCACATGCTTCAAAGACTGCATCATATGTATTCTCACCAGTAAGTGCTTTTTTTGCCATTACCAACGTTGCTGATTGTCCCTCAATGGGAATGCCAGTAAACGATAATTTTTGAATATTATATTTTTCATGAGGTACTGCATACAAAGCAAATTGTAATCGGTATAGATCTTCTTTTGTTTCATTTAGTTGCTTTCTAAGGTCAGATATCTTTGCAGTTTGGTTAACATCTGGAGCAGATTTATCACCTAGTAGTTTTCTTGCAACATCAAGTTCTTGCTGCAAAGAAGATACTTTTGCTTCTAAATCAGATAAAGTCTTTGAAATGTCGCCTTGATTTAGTAAAGTAATTTTTATGGTATTTGGATCAGTTGCTTTGATAAACGTAGCACTAACAATGCAGGTATTTGCCTCAACAGTCTCAGGGATCTCATAGCGTTGTGTCTCACTATCAGATTTTATCAAAATATCAGGAACATGAATCTTTTGAGATGATGAACATATTTCAAATGCAACATCATATCCAGATACAGCATATTTTGGAGATAGTTTTCCATATTGAGTCTTTATTGGTTCTACATACAATTTATTTATCGTTCCCAAAACAAAATCATCTTGAGAAGATTGAGCATTCAAAAGTGCTTCATCAACTGGTTTTGCCCAACCTTTTGATACAAGTTTTAAAACATTATCAGTTTTCACACATGCTACAGAATCTGTTCGTTCACGAATTACTTTGAACATTCCGCTATCACATGTCAGATCATCAGAAGCGATACCTAGATTGATCTGTTTTTTTAAAGAAAGAATATCTGCAAATGAATCCTGTAAGCTCGGTACCATCATAAGCATTGAAACTGCAAACAATACAAAAATTATTGAAAACTTTTTCTTCATATAATCAATCCAATCTTATAGTATTAAAGTACATTGATATCATTTTATCTTAATTATTCCTTGATTGATAAGATACTCTATCGATTGTACATATTCAGAATCAGATATTTTTCCTTCAGACCACCATCCAGCAGTTACTTTAATCCAAGAAGGAATAGAGAATTTTTGAGTAACAGATTTAGGAGTAGCAGAAACTGTGTTTGATTCTTTTGATGTACCTTCAGAATTAATTGCTGCGACTTTAAACTGATAAGAGACATTATTGGTTAAACCTGTTATAATTGCCTCAGGAGTGGTATCAGATTTTGGAATTGTTGTAAAGGAATTAGATCCTAAATGAGATTGAATAATTTTGTATCCTGTGATTGGGTAACCGTTATTATTTGGCGCGGTCCAGGTAAGTTTCACCTGAGAGTCACCTGAAGATACTTTCAAATTGTTAATTGAACTAGGAACTTTACTAGAAGTTATTAATGATGAGATAGGCGTTGCGTAAACAAAATTAGAATCTGTTCCAATACCATCAGCATTAACACCAATCACTTTGAATCCATATGATACACCGTTTGTTAGACTGTCTATTGTTACAGTTGTTGTTTTACCAAGAATAGAATGAGTTACAAATGAATCAGAACCAGTTTTGAATTCTCTTACTCTGTATCCAGTAATAGAATCAAGATCCGTAGATGATACAGACCAAGACAATGTCACTTTACCATCACCAGGGATAGCTTTGAGATTAGTAATTACAATAGGAACACGATTATTTGGAGTGCTGGTAATTGAGGGTGATTCTTTTCCTATTCCAATTCCGTTAACAGCCGCAACTTTAAACTGATACGCAACATCATTTTTTAGACCAAGTATGGTAGTGCGTTCTATATCTCCAATGTTTGGATATGTAGTAGTAACACTAGATCCTTTTTCATTTACCATAATTCTGTAACTGGTAATTGGAGAACCGTTATCAGAAGGTTCAATCCAAGACAGAAATACCTGACCATTACTTGGGATAGATACTAAACCTCTTACTTGGTTTGGAACTTTAGCAATTGTTGATTTTGAGGGTGTTGCAGAATCCACATTAGAATCAGGACTTTTTCCAATGGCATTTACAGAGTTAATCTTAAAAGCATATGAGACATCGTTTGTCAATCCAGTAATTTGAGCAGTAGTTCCTTTACCATCAAGAGTTTTTTTCTTAAAATCATCAGTGCCAATTTTCCAATAAGTGATGATATTACTGGTAATTGGAGAACCGTTTTCACTTGGTTTTGTCCAAGACAGATTAACTTTTGCATCGCCTCTAGTTGCCATTAGATCATAGACAGCTGACGGAATATCAGCTGTAATAGTTGATGCAAGAGGGGTTGCAGATGCAATGTTAGAGTCAGTGCTTTGTCCAATAGAATTAACTGCGATTACCTTAAAACTATAAGATACACCATTTTTCAATCCTGTTGCAGTAGCATCAGTTACAATGCTGAGATTTGGAAATGTGGTAAATACATTCGAACCAGTTTGCCATTTTATTATTTTATATGAAGTGATGGGGGAACCATTATCATCAGGAGCAGTCCAAGAAAGATGTATTTCTTCATTGTTTGGAATTGCAATTAGATCAGTAATAGGTTCAGGAGCGGATTCTGTTTGGGCAAATGCTACGTTATCAAAAGATATGATCATGAAAACAGAAAATATCAAAAATACTAAAAATATGTTAAATTTTTTTAGAATCAATAATTTTTTTGAATTGTTATAATACTTAAGTGGTACTAATGTTTTATCATAAAAAATTGTAGTCATTTGAATTGCTCGAGTATATCAGAATTAAAATTCATATGACCATTTTTTCTCACAGTACTAGAGATACAAAATAATAATTTTTGAATCAAGAGTAATCATCCTCAAAAATCCAAGATAATCCCATCATGTCAAGAGCACGTGTGTTTTGTCTTGTAACAAGACATAGGTGAAGTTTTTCTTCCTCTTTTACTGGTAAACTTTCAACCAGACTTTTTGTAGCCTTGGAGTGGCTATTTTCAACATATTGTATTTGTTGCATTTTCAAAATTATTAAATTAAAAAGATATTTGGCAATAGTGTCTCATTTGTGGCATGCCTTTTTTAGAATTTGATTTTGAAACATTAAGGTTATTAGACATTTTTTAAAAAATAGTAATAATAAAGACATTATCAAAGTTGAAAATCTACAATAATTTGTTAAACTAGATACACAACTATTGGCATGGCAAAATCAAAAAAACCTGCCAAAACAAGTTCCATAACAACCCCATCTTTAACATCAAATTGGTTTGACATTAACAAATCAATTGATAATCTAAGACAAGAAATGGAAAAAGCATTTTTGTCATTCCCCTCAATATCCATGTCAAAAATGAACCATACCTCTTGCGACATTATTGATGAGGGAAATAATTTCAGAGTGAAAATGGATACTCCTGGAATTCAAAAAAACGAGATAAAGCTCAATGTAACTGAAAATTCTATCGAAGTTACTGGAGAACATAAAGAAGAGGAAAAGAAAAAGAACTATTTAAGAAAAGAAAGACATAGCATGTCGTACTATCAAACAATTCCTCTATCAGAGAAGATAATTCCAAACAAAGTAAAAGCAAAACTATCTAATGGAGTTCTAGACATAATATTGCCAAAAAGCAAACCTACCCCCACACCAAAGAAAAAAGCTGTAAACGTACAGTAATTTTTTCTTTCTTATTTCTTTAATTGAATGATTCTGGAAATCCAAGAGTAATACATTACAAGATAAGTAAAACGTCCTTTATAATTTTCATAATTATTCATGAAGATTCAATCAATATTGACTCAGAAGGATAAATGAGCTTAAGGGTCAGAAAAACCATAAACGCATTCTTTTGGAATCCAAATCAAATCTTTACTATCTGTTTGATGTACACCGGGGCATTTTTTGCCTACATTCTGTGCTACTAACTCTGGAAAGTGAACATAATAACAATCATCTAAAAATGCAACTCTACTTTCATCTTCTTTAACAATGCAGTCAATAATGCCACTTCGTAGTGATTTATCTGGCTCAATTCCATATCTCAAAAATTTCTTATCTGGATTTATTACTGAATTCAATTCAGGAATCGCCAAAGCAGATCCAAAAGCCAATACAGTAATTATGATTATCATGTATCGAAGTTTCATCATATGTAATTTTGTAAATTTTCATACATTACCATCTGTATGTCATACGAAATAACATAAGTAGAAAGTAAGCGTCATATACATTATAAAGGATAATTGATTTTAAAAAAGTCTGATGAATCTCAAAAACATTACAGTATTAGGTTCTGGGATTATGGGTCATGGTATTGCACAAGTTTCTTCCACTGCAGGATACAATGTAGTTCTAAGAGATATCGAACAGGGATTTTTAGACAAAGCTATGGAGAAGATCAAATGGAGTTTAGATAAATTAGCAACCAAAGGAAAAATAACACAACAAGAAGCAGATTCAATTTATTCAAGAATAACACCTGTTGTAAATCTTGCAGATGCAGTAAAAAATGCGCAGTTAGTTATTGAGGTAGTTCCAGAAATTATGGATTTAAAGAAAAAAGTTTACGCAGAATTAGATTCAGTTGCAGGCAAAGATGTGATATTTGCATCAAATACAAGTACTCTACCAATTACAGAAATTGCAAACACGACATCACGCCCAGATAAATTCATTGGAATTCATTTTTTCAATCCACCTCAATTGATGAAATTAGTGGAAGTAATTCCAGGTGAAAAAACATCGCATGATGTTATTGATTTAACTTTAGATTATGTAAAATCTGTAAAAAAAGAGTCAGTAATTTGTAGACGAGATGTTCCTGGTTTTATTATCAATAGATTATTCATTCCAATGGTTCACGAAGCATGTTACATGATGGACAGAACAGGAGCAACTATGACTGAAATTGATTCAGCAGTAAAATTTAAGCTTGGTTTTCCAATGGGTATTTTTGAGTTAGCTGACTTTACCGGAATGGATGTAATACACAAAGCAACTACAGAGATGTATCTTAGAGATAAAAAAGTGATTTTACCGCACCCAACAATTGAAAAAATGTTTGATGCAAAAAAACTTGGCCAAAAATCAGGAGAAGGATTTTACAAATACTCTGACGATAAATATGAACGCGTTGCATTATCTGAAGAGATGGCACAAAAATGCAACCCAATTCAACTTGTTGCAAATATTTTAAACAATGCAGCTTGGCTTGTTTCAAACAAAGCAAGCGACATTGAAGAAATTGAAAAAGCCGCATTGCTTGGATTAGGATTAAAAAAACCACTCTTTGAGACAGCAAAAGAGATAGGAATTAAAAACATTGTAAATGAGTTAAAACAATTAGCAACAAAACATGGTAAATTTTACGAGCCAGACCCATTGCTAATTTCCATGCAGTAATTCAAGAATTTTCTTTACAGCATCTTTTGCAGTGTCAACACCAATAATTTTGACATTTTTTCTATGATCAACGTATCCGTCAATGAATTTATCGGCAGCCCCACCAGTATTTCTGATTGCAACCATTGGTTTTTTGTGCATATACGCGGCACAAATCTCAGATAATGTTCCAGAGCCTCCTCCAACTATGATTATTCCATCAGCAGATAATGCAGTTAGAAAATCTCTTGTCAGTCCCATGCCACTTGGAATCACAATGTCACAAAATTCATTTGCGTGGGATGGATCATCTTGAGGAATGATTCCAACGGTTAGACCATTTGAATCATGAGAACCCTTTGCTGCTGCTTTCATCACACCGCCCAATCCACCAGTCATTAAAACACAATTAGATTTTGCCACTTCACAGCCAATCTCATATGCAATTTTTTCATGTGCAGGAGTACACCCATTATCATTATGTCCAATTACCAAAATTTGGGTTTTCTTTATCAATAAAATTATTCAATTATTCACCATCTAATACTTTCCTAACGCAAAAGATATTAAATAATAAAATACAAATCAGTCATGGAAAAACGTTCAATGCCAGTTTGTTTTACAGCAAAACAATACAAAATGATCGAAGAATTTGCCAAGAGAAACGGCATGCTAAATACAAGTCAAGCTCTTGAAAAGATCTTAAACAGTTAATCACTTTCGTCATTTTTTGTTTTTATTTAATCCAAAATATCTGGATTTTTGGCTTTAATCAGATAGACTGATTTTGTATTAACTTAAATTATTTCAATTGTAACGTTTGACGTGGGATTACTAAGTAGAAAGCCAACATATTGCAGTATTTGCAATAAGGAGCTTACACACAAACATAAACCAAAAAGAGAATGGAACATCAAAGGAAGACTTTGTGGAGACTGTCATTTTGAAAAATCAAAGGAATTCTATGAAGGGAAAGTCAGACAAGCGTGTGTTTTGTGTGGAACTACAAAGATAATCTCAGAGTTATGGGAACCAAGATGGCAGTGGGATATGGAAGGTCTGTTATGTAAAGAATGCTTTGATAATAAAGAAAAATCATTTGAGGTAAAAAAGAAATTTTGTGCAATATGCGGAACAACTATGGGATTTATCAGACACAATCCAAAAAGTAAATGGAAGATAGAGGGCCAACTTTGTAGAAAATGTTGGGATGATAAAAAAGCAGAACTGGGATAAAATGGAATTTTTTAAGAAATTTGCATGTAATGTTTGTAATAGTAAATTTTCACATCAAGAAGAATTAATGAATCATAAGCAAATTGTACATGGAAAAGATCTACAATACGATTGTAAAGAATGTAAAAAATATTTTTCAAATATGGAAGATATGAGAACTCATTTACAAAGAGAGCATAGTTACAAAAAAGACAGATAATTAAATTGCTTTTACTGTTTTTACTACAGGTGGTCGTACCTTTGTAAATACTCTAAATCCACAAATGCATTTTATTTCAGGTAGTCTTGATAGCTCGGTGTTTGAGACATTAGTTCCACATCTTAGACAAGAGTAGATTACATCAAATGTTTCAACAGGAGTTTCTTCAACTGTTTCAAAATTTTCTTCAGCCATATTTATCATCAAAATTTCTATAATTTAAGGATACCAGATTAAGTTAAAGATAATTCAATGTAAACGTCATCTGGAATTTTTAGTCTCATTAATTGTCGTATTGCTTTATCATCTGCATTAATGTTAATGATTCTTCGATGCATTTTCATCTCCCATTTTTCATATGTCTCAGTTCCACTACCGCATGGTGATTTTCTTGTTGCAACATGCAATTTTTTAACAGGAAGTGGGGTTGGACCTTTAACTTTAACACCGGTCTTTTTACCAATGCCCATGATCTCATTACAAACACCGTCGAGTTTAGGAAGACTTATGCTTGTTAATTTGACACGAGCAGTTTGAGTCATAGCAACTCAACCTATGGTTTGTACTCTTCAGTAATTTCCTTAACAATTCCTGCGGCAATAGTTGCACCCATATCTCGTAGTGCAAATCTACCCATTTCAGGGAATTCTTGGAAAGTTTCTATGCAAGTTGGTCTTACAGGTCTAATTTTTACAATTGCTGCATCACCAACTTTAAGGAACTTTGGATTTTCTTCTTCAACTGCTCCTGTAGCTGGATTAATTCTTTGTAAGAATTCAGTTACAGTTGCTGCTACTTGTGAAGTGTGACAGTGCATTACTGGAGTGTAACCAGGTGCAATTGCGGTTGGGTGATGAATGACAATGATTTGTGCTTTGAATTCTTTTGCAACTTTTGGTGGTGCATCAGGAGTTCCAAGTACATCTCCTCTTTTGATATCTTTCTTTTCAATACCTCTGAGGTTAAATCCAATGTTGTCACCTGCTTCAGCAGTTGGCATTTCAGTGTGGTGAGTTTCAATTGATTTGATTTCACCTAGTGCACCAGAAGGCATTACAATAATTTTTTGTCCTGCTTTCATTATACCAGTTTCAACTCTACCTACAGGTACAGTACCTACACCAGTAATTGTGTATACATCTTGAATTGGAACACGTAATGGTTTACCAATTGGTTTTTCAGCTACTGTAAAGTCATCAAATGCTTGAATGAGTGTCTTTCCAGTATACCATGGCATGTTTTCAGATTTTTTAACCAAGTTGTCACCCTTCCATCCAGAAACTGGAATGAATGGTACATTTTCTAATTTATAACCAACAGATCTAACTAGTTTTTCGCCTTTTTCTTTTGCTGCTTTGTATGCTGCCTCTTTGTATTCGACTGCATCCATTTTATTAATTGCAACAATGATTTGGCCTACACCTAGTGTTTTTAGCAAAAATGCATGTTCTCTTGCTTGACCACCTGCAGCAATTGCAGTATCAGTTTCACCTTCTTTTGCAGAAAGTACTAGGATAGCGGCATCTGCTTCAGAAGCACCGGTAATCATGTTTTTGATAAAGTCCCTGTGACCAGGTGCATCAATTAATGTAAAGAAGTATTTTGGTGTCTCAAATTTTTGGAAAGCAAGATCAATTGTAATTCCTCTTTCTCTTTCATCTTTAATATTATCCATAACCCAAGCGTACTTGAAAGTATCACCTTTTCCGGTCTTCTCGGATTCGGCTGCGTGTGCTGCAATAGTTCTATCATCTACAACACCGAGATCCATTAAGAAATGACCCATAGTTGTTGATTTTCCATTATCAATATGACCTGTAACAATCAGGTTCAAGTGTGGTTTAACTGCCATATGACATCCGTGTTGGAGGGGATTTATTACTGTTATGAATTTTTGAAAAAAATATAGAAATTTTTCTAGATTTTTCAGATCAAAAAAAAATAAAAAATTACACATAAATCAAAGGGAAAAACAGAGAAGTTATGAAAATTACAGTTTCAGTAATCAAAGCTGATGTAGGAGGAATCGGCGGACATACTAGACCAAGTGATGCATTAATCGAAGCAGTTAGAAAAACTGTCAAAAATTCAGGAGATTTACTAATTGACCATTATATTGGATACTGTGGAGACGATGTCCACATTGTCATGTCACATAAACATGGAATGGATAATGATAAAATTCACAAACTTGCATGGGATGCATTTATGGCAGGTACTCAAGTTGCAAAGCAAGAAGGACTTTATGGAGCAGGACAAGATCTTCTAAAGGATTCATTTTCAGGAAATGTAAAAGGAATGGGTCCAGGTGTTGCAGAAATGGAATTTGAAGAAAGACCAAATGAAGCATTTACAGTTTTTGCTGCAGATAAAACAGAACCAGG
>JAGXTE010000051.1 GCA_018334095.1 Nitrosarchaeum sp. | reverse complement strand
ATGATGATTGATGCAAGACCGTTTAAGATTCAGGATGAGTTGATTGGCAAAGATGATTCCCTGTACCGAGGAGAACAGATGCCATTTGAGCATTTGACAAAATTATTGCTAAGCAGCATCAAAAGAATCGAGGCAAAAAGAGTGGTAATTGATTCAATCACAATTCTTGCAATGCAGTATTCTGATAAATTTTACATGAGACAAGGTTTGCAAGGAATGATTCAGGCATTAGAAAATTATGGAGTAACGTCACTGATAATATCAGAGCATTCAGAAAACAATGAGATTCCTTTGGAATGGTTTGTTACATCTGGGATTATTCAAATGAATAACCAAATAATAGAAAATATTCCAAGACAAACTATTCAGATCAAAAAACTTCGTGGGATAAAACACAGTCAACAGATTCATCCAATTAGGCTAGAAGTTGACGGTTTACACATTTTAGAAGCGTAATCAAACATCAAAATATAATATTTGAAAAAATGCCAGCGGGGGGATTTGAACGCCCGACGGCCCGGTCTTCAGCCGAGTGCTCTCCCAGGCTGAGCTACGCTGGCACAACAAATTTGCTTTAGCTTGAGGAATTAAAAGTTGTCTTTATCACCAAACATAGTAAAATACACAAGATTATGACAGGATGATTCAAAATTAAACAATTTATCAAGATAGAACTAACAAAAATATACAGAATGTAAATTTAATCAGATGATAATTTTTTTAGCTTATTTTGAACCGCTTCTTGTATTTCTTTTTCCAATTTTTCCTGTTCCTCTATTAGCATTTTCTTCATTGTCTTTTCAACATAATTTTTACCCATTTAGCTTCAATATACTATGAAACAAGTAAGAAATAAGGACATCGAATTTTTCATGATAGTTTTAAAATAATAATGGCAGTTTTATGCAATACATAGTATTGATGTTTATTGATTTACCAATAAAGGGGATAATACTAATTTATAAAAAAATCATTATTCAGACTTTCCAAATTATGTCTTTTTTCCCATTTCTTTTATTTAAAACGCGGCCCAATACAAAAAAAAGATCAGATAAACGATTTACATATTTGATACAGTTATCATTGATTTTTTCTTCTTCACTTAACATTATGATATATGTTTCAGCTCTTCGTGTTACAGTTCTAATATGATGTAATTGTGATGCTAAAATTGTTCCACCAGGCAAGATAAAATTAGTTAGAGGAGTCAATTCAGATTCATATTTATCAATATTTTTTTCTAAATTTAATATCATATCGGTGGTAACTCTATTTTTTTTATCTTCTAATTTTGGATTGGAAAGATCAGCTCCAATTACAAATAATTCATTTTGAATTAAATTTAATAACGTAGCAATATCTTCATCAATTTCATATGATTGTATGATGCCCAATAATGCATTTGTTTCATCAATTGCACCATACGCTATAATTCTTGGATTTGATTTTGATACCCTCAAATTACCTTGTAATCCAGTGGTTCCATCATCGCCCGTCTTTGTATATATTTTCAATAATGTATGAAAAAGGGATTAAACTATTATGTTGTTCGAATTATTTATTATGTAATACTTGTAAATGCAATCGTTGTACGTATTTTTTACATGTCATAATTTAGAATTTCAAAGTAATTACAAAATAATTCAAATTACCAATGCAGATCTTAAAATTCACCATTATATCCAATGATTTTAAAGCCTTGATTATTGATTTTTTCAACACATCTGTAAAATTAAAAAAAATACCTCGTCAAGGGTGGATTGACACATTATTGATTGATAATCCTGAATCGGTAGCAGATCACACTTTTTCAATGGCAATTATTGGAATGATCTTTTCAGATTTGGAAGGGTATAACACAGAAAAAATTTTAAAAATCATTCTTTTACATGATATCGCAGAAACCATAATTGGAGATATCACTCCAGAAAAAATGACAATACAAAGAAAAACAGCATTAGAAAACACTGCAATGAAAAAAATACTCGGTGACTTGCCCAAGAGATTGCAAAATCAATATGATAAACTATGGGTTGAATATCAATTAAACAACTCTAAAGAAGCCCAATTAGTTCATCAAATAGACAAGTTAGAAATGGCATTACAGGCAAAAGTCTATTCAAATGAAGGGCATTCCAATGATTTGTTGGATTCGTTTTTCAATACTGCAAAAAATGAAATCAAAGATCCAAAGTTAATCGAGATATTTAAAAAAATAGTAATGAAATAAAGACATGTCTGAAAAAAGCAAAGACGAGTTAATTGAAGCACAAAAACAGATCATAGGAATACTTTTTGAGGTGATTAAGCGATTACAGGCAAATAATGACCTTGATGATGAGTATTTTCAAATTATCTCATCAGAAGATAAATCAAAAAAAGAAAGACTAACAAAAATTCTAATTGAGAGAGAAGAGAATGCAAAAATTGTAGGACGTTTGTTAGAACAGTTAGAGATTTAATATTAGTTATAAAATGCTAATCATCTGAAATAATTTTCAGTCTTGCTGTTTGTTCAAATTTGTCTTGAACATAGTGAGAAAGGTTGATCACTCTAACTCTTGTCTGTTTATTAGTCCAACTACCCTCATTTTCAAACCATGATTCAATATCATCAACATCGTATCTTTCACCGCTCTTTAGAATAATTTTAAAAATTGATTTTATCTCTTCTATATCTTGCTCTTTTAGACTATTTTTATCCTCAACTAATGTGGTGATTTCATTTAATTTTATAATCACATTGTTTGTAAGTGGCATGGTTCTATCAAATTAAGAAGACATAACACACTTGTATAATGTTTTATTGTAATTCTTATCTTTTTTAGGCATAAATAGAGTTTAGAATCTAAGAATCATTTTTAATAATATGGCCGATTTTCATCAGTTCTACAATCCTCACAAGGACAATGCCAATGGCACTGAAGATTTTGACGTTGTTTTAGTTCCTTTTTCTTTCGTGCCATGATTTTAATCTAAAATCTATGAACTTAAGCATGTTGGGATTTAGAATTTAATCTTCGGATTCTTTAACTGCCCTCTCAAAAGTCATTTCTGTTTTTTGACATGATTCGCATTTTTCCATTATGCCAAATTCATTTCTAAACTTGCCTTTTCCATCACATCTAAAACAAACCATGAATTTTTTACATAAATAATAAATTTAAGATTTTAGTGACAAATAGAGGTTAGAATCACAAGGTCATAACGGATATGAGCAATACAAATGAGTTATGACGGTCTTTTGAGATATTGTTTTTATAACAATCAAATCTTCTTTGAGTCGTGCAATATTTTCAAGCGTTAAAGACAGGGCAAAAAAGAGTAGCAGAAGCCAGAGAGTATCTTAACAAACTAACTAATGGAAAGGCAATGCCAGCTTTGGCATTAAGGGATAACAAATCTAATGTCTGGGACCCAGTTGGTGAAGAAAATCTTTATGCATTTGTTGATGAATCTGCTGGGTTTGTGTTAACAGATAACAGTGGATACATTCTTGCTTTGGTTGACAAATATGGTATTTCTAAAACAATTGTTCAAGGAGTAACAAAAACCCAGAAGGAAATATTGGAGCAGTCATTTCAAAAAGACAACATTCCAGAATACAAAGGCAAGGTAACTCTACCCGTATAATTGAAATTTTTTTACCAAAAATAGTCAAATAAAATCAGCGTAAAGCTTTTGTTATCATCAGATTTAGAATAATAATTGGCAAAATATACACAAGAGATTGAAGTAGATGGTCATCTTATCGACTCTTCAATTTTAACAAAAATATTTGATAAGATTATGGATCTGCATGGAGAATTTCAAGTAGAAGAAATCAACATAGGAAAAAAGAAAAAAGATCCATCATATGCACGATTATCAGTTACAGGTAAAAATCAAAAACATCTAGATGAAATTTTAGAAACAATTTATCGTGAAGGTGCTGTCTCTAAAATACAAAAAGGAATTTCATTAAAAAAAGCACCAAAAGACATGGTGATGCCTGACGATTTTTACAGTACCACCAATAACCATACTCGAGTTTTTCACAATAAACAATGGATTCAGGTTGAAAATATGATGATGGATAAATGCATTGTAGTAAAAAACAACAGGGCATTTTGTGTCCCTGTAAGAGATATCAAAAAAGGCGACAACATCATTGTTGGAGAAAATGGAATCAAGATTACACCACCTGAACGTCCAAGAGAAGGAGTTAATGTTTTTGAGTTTATGGGAAGCTCAAGCTCAAGTGAACGACCAACTCAACACATTGCAAAAAAAGTAGCAGAGGACATTTACAAGACAAAAAAGAATAGTGGAAAAATCGTAATTGTAGGCGGTCCTGCAATAGTACACACAGGGGCAGCTGATGCCGTTGCAGAGTTGATCAAACTAGGATTTATTGACGGAGTGTTAGCTGGAAATGCTTTGGCAGTTCATGATATTGAATATGCTACACTTGGAACATCGCTTGGAATGAATGTTCATGATGCAACTTTGGCATATCGTGGGCATCGAAATCATATGGAGACAATAAATGCAGTTTTCCGTGCAGGATCAATATCAAATATGGTCAAGACAAAAAAACTAACACGTGGAATAATGTATCAATGTGTAAAAAATAAAATTCCATTTGTATTAGCAGGATCTATTCGTGACGATGGACCATTGCCAGATGTAATCACAGATGTTGCAGAGGCACAAAGAGAGTACAAAAAAGTTCTAAAAGATGCAAGCATGGTAATTATGGTCTCTACAATGTTGCACTCTATTGCAACTGGAAATATGTTACCTGCAAACGTCAAAGTTGTTGTAGTTGATATCAATCAGCCAACAGTCACCAAGCTAATGGATAGGGGTACTTGGCAGGCATTAGGAATTGTTACGGATGTTGGGGCATTTTTGCCAATGGTGTTGCAACAAATTAAAAAAATGAAAAAATAATTTAAGGAGTCAATCTTGGATGCTGAATATGCATTCCATCCCCATCTAAAACTATAGGATGAATCTGTTGACTGTGTTTTATCCCACGCATCTTTGTTACTTGAATGGTTCTTTCCATTGTATCTTCTTTTCTTGTATGCCTAAGCTGAATAATCCCAGATGTAACAAACCATTCCAAAGGAATCTCATTGTTTTCTGAATGCTCTGATATTATCAGTGACGTTACTCCATAATTTTCTAATGCCTGAATCATTCCTTGCAAACCTTGTCTCATGTAAAATTTATCAGAATACTGCATTGCAAGAATTGTGATTGAATCAATTACCACTCTTTTTGCCTCGATTCTTTTGATGCTGCTTAGCAATAATTTTGTCAAATGCTCAAATGGCATCTGTTCTCCTCGGTAC
>JAGXTE010000050.1 GCA_018334095.1 Nitrosarchaeum sp. | reverse complement strand
GTTGCACCAAGCTCAACATAAGGTGAACCTACTATCACATGCTGAGGATTAGCTCCAGTTAGTGTAATTACTGGTGCTGTAGTATCTACAACATTTACAGTTCTAGTTACTTGAATCGCATGATTCCCAGATATATCACTTACATCATATGTTACAGTGTATGTTCCAACCGTTGCAGTATCAACTGAGTTTGTTATGATAATTGATCCTGTAATGTCTCCATCATAGTTATCAAATGCAGTTGCTCCTGCATCTTCGTATGTGGAATTGACTTCCACATCAATTGTGGTATTTCCTAACAGTGTAATTACTGGTGCTGTCGTATCTATATCTGCAGGCTGCCACGATGCTGCAATACGAACAAGTCGATTTACATTCCCTGTTAAGGTAGAATCTAACGAAGTCTGTCCATTGGCACCACGAAGTTCTGCAACTGCAACTGTTGATGAATCATCATCAAACTCAAATATTTCTATTTGACCTTGACCGTGTGCAAAATTACCTCTGTTACCAGATCCGACTAGCGATATTACCCAAGCATTATTTGATGGTTCTATATTGTTTGAAATTTTATTAGGACTTGTTTGCTTTGTTTTTGCAATTTTTTCTGGTGGTCCTTGTGATACTCCGTTGTACTGTGATGCAAAACCGTTTATTTCTAAACTCTGTCTTGTTCCTGATCCTGTTATTACCACTTGTTGGGGCCCATCATTAGGAAGATCCTCTTCAAGTATGTACCATATTTCAGAATTATGTATGTACCCCGGTGTTCCTCCGGCGATAATTATTTCGTCTACTGCTTTGGTCATCGTTTTATCTCCGTATTTTACTGAGGATATATCATAAGTCTGACCATTTTCAAGTCCTATGCTAACTACAATTAGACGATTATCTCCACTAACAAGAGTATGTGAAAATGAAAGTGTGGCCCCTGTTCCTGTACCTCTTGTATCTACACCTGCTTTTGAAATGACTGAAGGCGTTGTATTAGTGTCTGCAAAAGATTCTACGATAAAAAAATTTGATAATGATCCTGTAAATGCAGAACTAAATAATAACAAACAAAGTGATATTGAAATTATTTTTTCAGTTGAGAGAGTATTTTTTCTTGAGATGATTTCAAATCACCTCTGAAAAAAATTCTGGCTTTATGTTTGATTTTTTATCTATTTTTTCAACTATACCTGCTAATTCCTTCTTAGCATATGCTAGAGTCATCCTTGTCATGTCTAGTTGAACCTAGTAGAAATATAAGAGAATTCTGTTTTTATTCCAGTTTTTACCATGTATTTTGCTAATTTTTTCATAAAAGCATAAATTATTTAAAAAATAAGATTTTATTATCAAAATAATGGATTTTACAGCCTCATTGAAATTAATTCATGCAAATTTCTTTTTCGTAGATATTGTTGGATTATCTGATACATCAATGTCTACAAAAACTCAGATCAAAAAAATTGAGACATTGAACAAGTGCATCTCAGAATGCCATGCTTTCAAATCAGTTCCATTGGAATCTCTTTTAATGCTTCCAACTGGGGATGGATGCTGTCTGGGATTTTTACAAGGACCTGAATTACCTTTATTATTAGCAATTGAACTGCATCATAAATTAAATGAGTATAACAAAGCAAAGATACCCAGTGAAACTATTCGGGTTAGAATTGGATTACATAGTGGAAATTGTTTTCTTGTAAATGATTTACTTGGAAATAGGAATACATGGGGACCTGGAATTATTTATGCCAGAAGGGTAATGGATTTTGGTGATGATGCACATATCCTAATGTCTCCTTCGATGGCAGAAGATCTAAGATCATTGTCTGATGAATACCGTCACATAATTCGTCCTGTTCATGATGTTGTCTTAAAACATGGACAGACAATGTTATTGTATTCCGTATATGGGGACGGATTTGGAAATAAAAAACATCCTGAGAAAGGTGCATCAATTAGAAGTAAATATGGTGAAGAAGTAATTAATCTTCAAAAAACAACCCTGTATCCATCAATACATGTGGAGTTGACTGTAATTGATCCAAAAAAAATGCTTGTTCAACATAAGAGAACATACGAAGTTGTTAATACTTCTCAAGAACCTATCAAAACCGTTTTACATGGAATTGCAATGGATGTCAATAAAGAAGATATCAATGAATTAAACATTCAAGTTTATGATGAAAAACACCGAGAATGTAAAATTACTAGTATTAATGTAGACAAACCTGATTGTAAAGAATTTACTACTGAATTTAGTGAACCTATTACCAAAGGCGATTCTGGAAAATCATATACATTGATTTACGAGGTTGAAGAACCTGAAAGATATTTTGAAAACGCTTTTTTAATTGATTGCCAACATTGTGTCTTATCATTCAAATATCCTACGGGATGTGGAATTAAACAACCTGAATTTTATAATATTAGTCAGGAATCAGAGACAAAAACAAAGTCTGATCTAATTCCTACAATCGAAAAAGAAACAAATTTCGAAGTAATCAAATGGGATATGTATGATCTTCTAAAAGGTAAAACATTCCGAATAGAGTGGTAATCATCAAAATAATGTGTCTTATTTTTATACATACTAAATATGATATACTTTTTTTATAATTGTCTATTATGAGTAAAAATTACATTTCTATAAAAACAAAGAAAAAGATAATTGAAGAATCCTTAGAGAACTAAAGTAAGCGAATTTTAGTATTTTTTATTTTAATAATTTCTCAGGATAGTCAATCCACATCTCTTTGTGAACAAATGTGTCATTGTTTTTATTAAATTCACTAATCATCCCGTATCCATTGTTTCCAGTTATTGATGGATATCCAAAATATATCCCTACAAACAACTGATCGTTTCCGTTTATGATTTTTTCCCACATACTTGGTTCAATAAAAAACCAATAACTTTTTTCCATATGTGGTAGTAGTGGTCCTAAATTAAAGCCTGATATTTCTTCTTTAAGATTTTCTTTACTTATTGCTTTTGTTGAAGTAATTGATTTTGCTACTACTCCTGATGCCGGCAAATCTCCAAAATTTTTAATTGTGATTGAAAATTGAATATTACCATTTATTGAGTTATCCATTCTTTTAATTCCGGAAGATGGCCCCACCCAAGGTCTTAGACGATATTCTGTTTCTATTGTTGTCATCTTTGTTACGGCTTCTAAATGCTTGAACGTCTTAAATAATGCAAAGGCCAAAACAACTGTTCCTATTCCAGTCAGCCAATGGGCAATACCGACCCAAAATTCTAATGAAAACCCCATTATTTCCATATTTTGCTTTACAAATCTTATCTAGATTAGCTTTTTGATTTTTCACCTGTTTTTACATTTTTTGATTGTTCTGATGTTTTTTACTATGTCTTATTTTGATTTTTAAGTCATGATTTTAAATAATTGAAAACCAATGTTTTGTGAATTCTGTTGTTAGGGTAAACTAATTCTAAATTGATATGATTATTTTTAACATGAGGAAAATTCATGTATATTATTGAACTGTTTTCTCCTAAACTTCCCTATGTCAAAAATTTATATCATAACTCAAAGCACTTTCTATTGTATTGACAGTAACTGATCTAAAACAATCGTACTCTGACTCAGCCACACCTAAAATTAACTGGGCAAGGATTGAAGAAGCTGAAAATTTTGCAAATACTGTAAAATTATTCCGCCAAGGCAAATACGACGAAGACAGTTTTAGACGGTATAGACTCCAACATGGAGCATATGGCACAAGAATGACTAATGATTATGCAATGGTCAGAATTAAATTACCTGCAGGAGAAATCTATCCTAATCAAATTGAAAGAATATCTCAACTAAGTGAACAATTTTCTATAGGCAGCGCTCATTTTTCTACACGAGAAAATATTCAATTGCACTGGGTAATACTAGAAGATGTCTCTGAAATTTTACGTGGATTGGCAGAGGTTGGTCTTACATCTCGTGAAGCATGTGGTAATTCTGTAAGAAATGTAATGTGTAGTCCTTTATCGGGAGTTTGTCCAGATGAAGAATTTGATTCAACACCATATGCACTTGCAACTGCAAGATTCTTTTTGAGAAATCCAATGTCTCAGAATCTCCCAAGGAAATTTAAATTCAATTTTACATGTTGTGAAAAACATGGCATGGTAAGAATGGTTGATGTTGGATTGATTCCACAAACTAGAGAATTGGATGGATCCATCCAAAAAGGATTTAAAATCTTTCTTGGTGGTGGATTAGGTAACAGATCATTTGTAGGTCATCAATTAGAAGAGTTTACTCCAGAAGAAGATCTTTTGTATACATCGATTGCTGTTTTGAGAATTTTTGATAGACTCGGTGATAGGAAAAACATGGCACGAAATAGAATGCGTTATCTTGTAAATGATATGGGCTGGGATAAATTCCAAAATTTAGTTCTTAAAGAACGAGCTATTGTGAGAGCAACTCAATCAGTTGTAACTAATCTTGAAGTAGATCACACTCCATCAGTAATTAAAAGACCAATCAAAATATCCGATGAAAGCGGTAATCCTAATCCTGATGGTTATACAAGGTGGTTGAAAACAAATACACTAAAACAAAAACAATCTCTATATCACTCTGTGTTTATTACTTTGGAAGCTGGTGATATAACCTCTAACCAATTATTTGAACTTGCAACTATAATTCGAGAATTTTCCTCTGAAGGACATGCTAGAGCTGGGTTTGTTCAAAACATCGCTTTACGATACGTTCATGAAGATGATTTGCCACGATTATACTCAAAATTGCTTACTGTGGGATTGGCAAAATCTGGCGCATTAACTATGGCAGCACCAATAGGATGCTCTGGTACAACTTCGTGTAATCTCGCATTGACTAATTCTCATAGATTGGCAAAGGAGATTCAGAGAAAATTTCTTGAACTGAAATTAGATCAAGATGATGATTTGCGTGATTCCTCAATTAAGATTAGTGGATGCCCAAATTCATGTGGTCAGCACGGAATTGCAACAATAGGTTTCTTTGGAGGTGGAGGTAGAGTTGGAAAAGAAATGTTCCCTAATTATCAGATGTCATTGGGTGGACGTTCTGATGGAGAAACAATGCTTGGAGTAACATGTCATAGAATACCTGCTAAACGAGTCATTCCAGTAATTTTAAAAATTATTGAATTGTTCAAACAAAACAAAAAATCTGATGATACTCTTAAAGACTGGATTCATAGAATCGTAAACGGAAAAGAAGATTCTGAAATAAAATCTGTTTTAGATATGAGAAAAGCTTTGGACTCGTTAACAATTCCACCAACTAAAGAAGATGATCCGGACTTTTACAATGACTTTGGAAGTGATTCAAGTTATCACACAAAAACAGGAAAAGGCGAATGTGCAGCATGAGCCAAGAAAAAACAATCAAGACAACAACTAATGTCGATTCATTAAGATCTGAAATAAGGGATAAAAGTGTCAGAGTTATTGATGTACGAAGAGAAGATGATTACAAACAAAGTCATATTCCAACTGCTGTTAATCTTCCACTGGCAAATTTGTTATCTGATGATAGTCCAGAACGTGTTTTAAAACTTGTAAATTCCATGGGTATAGATGATGAAACACCTGTAGTTGTTTATGATGATACATTTGGTGCACTTGCATCTAGAGTTGCTTGGACATTGGAATACCTGGGTCATTCTGAGGTGTCTTTACTTGAAACAACTTTTAGTACGTGGAAATCTTTAGGCTTGGAAAATGATAATCAAGTGCCAAATGTTCAAAGCAAAGAACACTCTCTTCATTTAAGACCTGACATTTTAGCTACTTCTGATTACTTGGAAAGATCTAAGGATAACTCTGATGTGATTCTAATTGATAATAGGGAGAGGCTAAACTACCTCGAGCAGCACATTCCAGGCGCAATTAATCTTCCATATAGGACACTTTCAACTCCAGATAAAATTTTACGTCCTAAAGACGATATGAAACGACTTTTAGAGAATCGTAGAATTTCAGGTGATTCTGAAATAATTACTTATTGTGGTAGTGTGGGAACTCTTTCTGGCTTGGCGTATTATGCATTAAAATCTGTTGGACTGCCAAATGTCAAATTGTATGTCCGCTCTTTTAAAGAATGGAAAGGTCTTGAAAAACCTATAGTAAAACAACAAGATGCTCACTACTGGGATTTATCTGCAGAGTGACTAGCTTATTTCATTTCTAAGTTTTTTAGTAATTGTTACTTCTACATTATCAAAAAGATTTAGCATCTTTGTTTTATTTTCAATAAGGTAATCTACACCTCTATCTTTTAATCTAATTTTCCATAATCTAATTTCTCTGTGTTCTTCAAAGAATTGCTCAATCATTTGTTCTCCTGATTTTGTTGGGTCGATAAATACTTCAAAAAGTTCCATCGTCTTTTCGATATCTTCTTCTTCTATAGCTTCTCTGACTGATTGTATTGCTTGACTAATCTCTTTTAGATTCTTAACAGGTTTTGGTAATTGCTTTTTTGTAATTCCAAACAATCCTTTCTTTTCTTTTCCCATTCTTTCTGCAACTTCAGTTGAAAGATCATAAATTGGAATTTTACTTAGCCCGTCTCGTTTTTCATTTTGAACAATTAATCCCTTCTCAAGTAATTTTCTTAATGCCTCTTCTGCATCGACTTTATCTAGAAACGTAGTCCATACAATAGAACCAATTGTGTGATATCCTTGTCGTATTGATTCTAAAACCACGACTTCTACAATTCTTTTAAAACCTTCTTCAATTCTGACATTTGCAAAATCTTTATCTCTAATTGATTTTCTTGCATTTTTTACATCAATTTCAATTGAACGCTTTAATGCTTCCAGTGATTCTGGGACCTGATTTACTAATGATAGAAAACATGCTTTGTTATACCATGCCATTGCATATGTTGGATCTGACTCTACTGCTTTTTCAATTGCATCTAGTGCTTTTGCATAATTTTTTTGCTCATAATGAACTAAGGCTTTTAAATTCCAGGCCTCTGGATTGGTGACATCTATGTCTAAAATTTTATCATAAATCTTTAGTGCATCATTATAATCTTCTAAATGAAATCTTGCATATCCTAATTTCATCAATGTTTCAATGTTGTCTGGCTCTATTCGTAATGCTTGCTCGAAGATATCTGCTGCCTCCTCAAGCTTTTCATCTGCCATGAGATTTATGCCTTTTTTGAATAATTTTTTACGATTATAGTCTGGATCTACTAAGCTAGTCTCAGTTACTTGCTCTTTTTCTTCAACATCGTCTTTATCCTTTGACTTTTTTTGAAATAGTTTCTTCACTAGCTCATCTTTGGGCTTTTGTCTAGATAAATACTATCCTGATTTGAGCCTAGTTCTACATGAATTATTATTTCTAATGGACATTTTTTTGAGGCTAATTAACTTCACTGGTAATAACAAAACCGGTATTTTTGCACCAAATACAGAAATACTTGGAATTTACACAAACGATTATGTCATCAAGGTTGGAGGTTCATGGTCAAGCACCATTCAAACAATCTGGCATCTATGAGGTGCAGATCTTCATTACTGACTCTAAACCATCTGTTGACAAAATTAGAACTAAACAATTTTCTTCACTCTGGAAAGGAAATTTCCATCTTAGAGTAAAAGATGGAATGTTTGCCGAAACACTTGGTTCTGATACAAATCCAATTCCATCATCTGTTTCTGATCTTGATACTATTTGGATTGTAGTAGTTGATCTATTTTCTTCATTACATTCTGTATTTGATGTCTCATTAAGTTCTGGAGAAAGTAAACCTGAAAGTAAATCCGAACCTAAACGCGAAACTAAATCTGAAATCGAATCTCCAAAACCACAACGTACTGTAAAATCGTCTTCTGATTCTATGTATGGTGCACCTGGCCCACAAGGCAGCAAAGGTCCAACAGGTCCACCTGGCCCTATAGGTGACAAAGGTCCAACAGGTCCAACAGGTCCACCTGGCCCTATAGGTGACAAAGGTCCAACAGGTCCTCAGGGTTTTCCTGGTGACAAAGGTCCACAAGGTGACAAAGGCCCAATGGGTGACAAAGGTCCAACTGGAGAAAAAGGAATTACTGGAGATAAAGGAGATAAAGGTGATAAGGGAATTTTTGGTCCTCCTGGAGAAAAAGGTGACAAAGGTCCAACAGGTCCAATGGGTGACAAAGGCCCTGAAGGAATACGAGGTCCAATCGGTCCTCCTGGTGATAAAGGATTAACTGGTCCAACTGGTGACAAAGGTCCAATTGGATTACGTGGAATCCCTGGCGATAAAGGTGACAAAGGTCCACAAGGTGACAAAGGTGAAAGAGGATTAACTGGTCCAACTGGACCACTTGGTGACAAAGGTCCAACTGGACAATCTGGTGTTCAAGGAGAAAAAGGAATTCAAGGTCTTCCTGGCCCTATCGGTGAAAAGGGTCCAACTGGACCACTTGGTGACAAAGGTCCAATTGGCATGCAAGGTCCAACTGGCGATAAAGGATTAACTGGTCCAACTGGACCACTTGGTGACAAAGGTCCTATCGGACCACCAGGTCTAATTGGAGAAAAAGGTCCACGAGGTCCTGAAGGTCCTGTTGGAGAAAAAGGTCCACAAGGTCCACAAGGTCCTGCAGGCGCTAAAGGTCTAACAGGTGTACCAGGTCCACAAGGAGAAAAAGGAGAAAAAGGTCCAGTTGGTTTACAAGGCGATAAAGGATTAACCGGTCCAACTGGTCCTGTTGGAGAAAAAGGTCCACAAGGTCCACAAGGTCCACAAGGTGAAAGAGGAGCATCAGGTCCATCTGGTGAAGAGGGTCCACAAGGTCCACAAGGTATTCAAGGTCCACAAGGTGAGAGAGGTCAAACTGGTCCATTAGGTCCGCAAGGGGAACGCGGTCCTATCGGTGAACAAGGTCCAGTTGGTCCTGCAGGTCCTAGAGGTCCACCAGGTCCACCTGGGGAGAAAGGCCCAGCTGGCGGAATGTCTGTAGAGCAAAAAGCTCTATTCAAAGAACTTTTAGAAATACTAACTACTAAAAATATCATTAGTACTGAGGACCAAATTAAATTAATGAGCTATCTTTACTAATGAATAACAACGTGAAATACTGATGAGTGAAAATCCAGAAAAAATAGAATTTAAGATGTTGGATTACAAACGTCTTGAAAATGATTTTGTATCATTTGAATTAGAAGATGGAACGATCGTGAAAGTCAAAGTTGATTTAGACCGAGTTGGAATAGCTGTTAATTTTAAAAATCCTGACGGTACTCCTCATTATGCAATTAACACATCAGTGAAACTTTCAATCACCCCTCCTAACAAAACATTTACAGTTCAAAAAAACAACATTAAAGGAAAAAGCTCACAGCCACCGAGTCAAATGTTTTCTTAGAGTTCAACTTTCGGATTTTTGTTTTCGTTTCTAAGTTTTTTAAGAAATACTGACGTCTTAATTTTTAATTCAAGCATAACTGCTTGCATCTCTTCTCTATATTCCTCATTGATATCTCCCAAGTTAATCTCTTTTAGATAATTACCAAATGATGATTTAACTAATACTGTTCTTTTCTTCATTTTTTAAGGCCAATTTGGTACTGCTTTTTAGAATTTTTATCATTTGACGATCGTAGATTTATTATTAGAAATTAGAAAAAGGAAAACGAATCGTCATTATATGACGATTGTTAATGTTTTAGACGTTTTATCGTCGTTTTTTAGCTGCTTTTCTTTTTGGAGCTGCTTTTTTTGCTGCGGCTTTTCTTTTTGGAGCTGCTCGTCTTTTTGGAGCTGCTTTTTTTGCTGCGGCTTTTCTTTTTGGAGCTGCTCGTCTTTTTGGAGCGGCTTTTCTTTTTGGGGCTGCTTTCTTTCCTGCAGATTTTTTTACAGATCTACGTTTAGAGGCAGCTTTTCTTTTTGTAGCCATTAATAA
>JAGXTE010000049.1 GCA_018334095.1 Nitrosarchaeum sp. | reverse complement strand
TCCCACACAAAATCCGCAGTAAAGCTACTCACCGAATCAATCACCATCTCAGCTAACATCATAAAATCTACAACTCAGCTACTCACCGAATCAATCACCATCGTACCAACTGAATCTCATCAGAGATCCAAAGTAAAGCTACTCACCGAATCAATCACCATCGTACCAACTGAGTCCCACCAGAGATCCAAAGTAAAGCTACTCACCGAATCAATCACCGTCTCAGCTAACATCATAAAGTCTGCATCAAAGAAAATATCTCAATCACTAAGTATTGCTACTCCTTTACAATCTTTGTTAACTGTAGCAAATCCACAACTTCGATCTATAATTGTTACATCGTCTGACACAACAGAAGTTACTATACCCAAAAGCAATACAAATCTTGTAATGTCTACCATGTCTAATATCCAAACTGTCATTATACCCGAAAATACTAACCAAATTGCAATTGATAAATCAGCAAACCTAGTTGGAAATACTGTATCTACTAATGAATATGTCATAATGTTCCATGTACCCCATACAAATTCTGTACAAGATGATGCTGGAATAATTACAATTCCAAGTGGTACGATAACTGGTCCTGTGGGTTGGAATGGTATTATGGACTTGCCTACAATAACCCAAGTCACTATTCCTAACGAAATAACCACCACAACCACAAATGGAATAACTACAACAACTGTTACATCTTATTCTGAAACAGCAGCATTTGAAATTGGATTAAGTGGTTCAACACTAGAATTTTCTACTCCTGTAAGACTTGAATTTACAGATGATGGTGGAAATGAATTCACACCATTCTTTGTAGGTTCAGATGGAATTACTACTTTCATTGATACCGAATGTTTATCTGATTCTGCATTAGGATTAACTACTACTGGTGCCAATGAATGTTTCTTTGATAATGGAACTGATCTTATAGTTTGGACTGATCACTTTACTAAATTTGGAGCAAGCAAGAAATCTTCATCTTCATCATCTACCGGTGGATCTGGAGGAACTTCTGGTGGAGGAAGAACAGGAGTTTCTACCAGCGCTGGTGGTTCTGGCATTGGAGGATTTGGAGGAATACTTGGCACTTCATTGACAATCAATGAAATATTCTATGACAAATGTGATGAATACATTACAAGAATCCTTGTATCTAGTGATGCTGATATAGCACCATCTGTAGTATTACATACTGCAAAGTCAGGTACGATTTCAGCCAAATTAGCTGATGTGCAACCATATGAAGAATCAAACAAGATCACCAAAGTTGACAAGTATCTCTATGAGGTTCCAATTGATTCAGACGAGTCATTTTTGATGGTAGTAGTTACTGAAGAAAAAGGCACATTGAAACACACTGTACAAGCTTCAGTTCGTTTATCATCATGTGAGGACACTATTGTAATCGCAAAGGTACCAAAAGATGAGATTAAGGAGACATCATCTATTGCACCTAGAATATTTGATACTAAATTCCAAATTGATGATGGAAAACAGTATCGTGCTGATACCGAATCTGAATTCTATTATGTGGATAATCAAGATTTGACTGTAACTGCAATTGTAGACAGTGAGATTCCATTACAAAGAGCTGAACTTAGAACAATTACAATGACACAGTCTGATGAAGATTATATTGCAGTAAAAATGAATATAGAGTCTTTACCTATCTCAAACTCTACATCTATTGTTAGTGCAACAATTCCATCACAATTTATACAAGAGCCAGGAATAAAATACTGGATACATGTATTAGATGAAGATAAAAATACAAGCCAATCAAAACAATACAGTATTGGTGTCAAACCAACATCCGTATCTGACGTAATAGTTGAGATGGATGTTCCAACTGTTAGACCAACTGGATCAGTTGTAAGACCAGAATTGTACATCAAAAATGAAAATTCTCCAACATTTGGAGTTGTCTCATTAATAGTAGATGGCAAGATAGTATCAAAGAAATCACAATTATTTGAAACAGGACAAACCAAAATTTCATTTGATTGGACTATTCCAGCATCAAAAATGCCTTCTAGTAATGAATTGCAAGGAAGAGTTGATTTGTATGACAAAACAATTACTACCAGTCAAGCATTAGTTCACAGCTATCCAAAGACAATTGAAATGTCATCATATGATATGAAACCATTAGAATTATTGGTAAGAGATGATACAGTTCTGGCAGATCCTGCATTAATTTATGCTTCAGATTCAAATGCAAATCTGCAATTTAGAGTAATTGATCCTCAAGGGCAATGTATTATTGGTGGAACCGATGAATGTCTTGTTAAAGAAAATACAAAGAATCATCGTGGTGGATTTGCAAGTCTACATTATGGAGATCAAATTCTCAGAGTAAAATACAGTGGATCTGATAATGCTCTTGAGCGATTTTCAATCACATCTATAGATCCAATTACTGGTCAATGGACTATAACATTAGAAACTGATGATGGATTTGTACCACAAGTTCATGCAATGCAAGATATATCAGTAAAGATCAAATACAGATATCACTCTGAAACAATAACTGTAAAATCAAATTAAAATATTTGATCCTAATGTTTTTAATATTAAATAATTCAGTTATATTAAAAATTAAGGATATGCAATTGATTCTGTAATTATTGATTGTAATTCAGATATTTTTATTCTACTTTGTTCCATAGAGTCTCTTTTACGTATCGTGACAGTTTCATCTTCCAATGTCTGATAATCTACAGTTATTGCAAATGGAGAACCGATCTCATCTAATCTTCTGTATCTTCTTCCGATTGCTCCTGAGTGATCCAAAAACGCATCACATTTTCTTTTAATTTGCAAGTAAATCTCATCGGTCTTTTCTTTTAATCCGTCTTTTTTTATCAAGGATAAAATTCCAACATGAATCGGTGACAAATATGGTTTTAGAGCTAACACGATTCTCTCGTTTTCCTTATCATCTCTCAGACTATGCTCTAAAATTGTATAAAGACTTCTATCTATTCCCATAGAAATCTCAAAGACATGTGGGAGGACTTTTTCATCATTATCCATAACCTCAAATTTCTCGTTACTTTTCTTTGCGTGGCTTGAAAGATCATAATCTGATCTATAGTTACACGCAACAAGTTCCAGCCATCCTATTGTAGTTTCAACTTCAAAATCAAATGCAACTTCTGCATAGAAGGCTTTTTCCTTATCCCCAAGTTTCCTAAATCTACTTTTTGTTATATCAATACCAGTTTTTTCATAAAATTCAGTTAATATCCCAAGGTAGTATGCTACAAACTTATTAGGTATTACTTTGGATTCGACAGCTTCCATGCATGTCATTGAGATTGGTTCAGCATCTGTCTGAATTCTAATTATTGTATTTTGAATCTCAGAGAATCTATCCATCTCATCTAGTTTTGTTGGATTACAAAATACTTCAATTTCTGCCTGATAAAATTCTCTTAAACGAAGTAAACTCTGTCTTGGTGCTATCTCATTTCTAAAACTTTTACCGACTTGAGCAATCCCTAATGGTAATTTTCCTCTCATTGTCTTAAAGAGTCTTGGAAAATCAACAAAGATTGATTGACATGTTTCTGGTCTAAGATATGCTTCCTCTTCTTCTGGTCCAATCCCTACTTTAAACATCATATTGAATTTTCTTGTTTTTTCAAAATCCCCCTTACATCTTGGACATTTGATGTTGTTTTGTGTAACTGCATTATCAAACTCTATTAAATCTGCACTTTCCGGAATTTCAATCTTTGATATTTCAGCTATTGTTCTATCTGCTCTAAAAGTTGATTTACATTTTATACATTTTATAATTGGGTCTGCAAAGTTTCCCAAATGACCCGATGCCTCAAAAACAGATTTTGACATTATCTGTGAGCCATCAATTTCCATCATTCCATCTCTTCTGATCAACTCTCTTCGCCATAATTCAAGAAATTTATTTTTCAAACTTACACCAGAAGGACCATATTCCCAAAATCCAGCTTGTGCATCAGCATAAATCTCACAACTTGGAAAGTAAAATCCACGTTCAAGTGCTAATTTCATCACATCTTCATAGTTCATTATACCATTTCACCAATAACCGAATAAATTTCTACGCCAACTCCTTGACTTTTTTTATATTTTCAAAATCATCTCTGGTGTCATCAATTGGGGTTTCCAAAATTATTGGAATTTTTTTCTTATTGGCAGTTTTTATTACTTCTGATAATCCTTTTTCTCCAATATTTCCCAATCCTATGTGGTAATGTCTATCTAAATTGCAGCCAATCTCACCTTTAGCATCATTTAGATGAAGAATCTTCAAATTCTCAAATCCTACTGTATCATTAAATTTCTTTAATGTTTCTTTGACTGATTTTTCTGTTCTTAAATCATATCCCGAAACAAAAGCATGACATGTATCTAAACAAACACCAAATTTTTTTGATGGCTTTAATTGATTAAATATCTCTGCTAATTGTTCAAAGTTTGCACCAACAGAATTTTTTTGTCCTGCAGTGTTCTCAAGTAAAATCATCACATCATTTTTTGTTTGCCCTGCTTTGTTTAATCCCTTAACAAGTTGTTTTATTCCAGCTTCTTCTCCTGTTCCAAGATGACTACCAAGATGTGTAACTAAATATGGAATGCTAAGTTTTCCACATCTCTCAATTTCATTAACTAGTGTATCTACAGATTTTTCAAAACCATCTACTTTTGGTGTAGATAAATTTGGTAAATATGGCATATGAGCACATGTTGCAAATCTATCTATCTTACTTGATTTTAGTTTCTCTTTGAAATTAGTGATATCATTATCTGAAAGATCTTTTGCATGCCATCCTCTAGGATTTCTAGTAAATATCTGAAAAGCAGAACATTCTCTCTCTACTGCATTATCTATTGCTTTGTCAATTGATCCAGATATTGAAACATGACATCCAATCTGCATAAGTACCATTTTTCTTAAAACATAATTTAAACCACCGTTCAAATTCAAAAAATCAGATTTTTAAGTAAACTCTGTAAATTACTTTTATGCTTGAACTTGGAGCTGACGAATATGCCAAATACCCCTTTATGGCTGATGCCGGTCAATATCTAAAGGACAAAGGTTTTCCTCTTGCTAAATTTGGAACAGATCCTGATCTAAAACCATCTGTTGAAAAAGCATTTCATAGGCTTAAAGTTTCTACTGAAGGTGGAATTTACAAATCTGAACTTATTGATGGTCAAGCATCAAAATCTTATATTCTTGAGATTGAAGTTTTTTCATTTCTTTTAGCAATAGTTTTGATTAAATTAACTGGTATGCATACTTTAACCAAAAGATTTGCACTAGCAGAAGCTAGGCGAGCAGAACAACATCTTGAAAGAGATTTAGGAAAAGCCTCTGAAAAATCTAAAATTGATTTGGCAATAAAAATAATTCATGATCTATTTGGTATTGAAGTAATAAAACGAGACGATTTTTTTGAAATACCAGTAGCTGATTATCTAAAACACTCTATAGGTTTTCATGAGCGAGAATGGAAATTAATCAATAGATATGTTAAAAATGGTAAAGTGCTTCTTACTCCAGAAAAAACAGTTAGATTAATTCGAAAAGAACTAGGAACCTACATTGGCTCTAAAATTATTAATGCTCCAACACCTCCAATGATCCCTGGATTTGAAAATATGGTAAATGAATTAACCTCAATTTGTAAAAAACTTACCCCTTCTTACACTATGACTACCGGAGAATATCCACCATGCATAAAACATGCAATTGAAGTTCTTGAAAAAGGAGAAAATCTCCCACACTCTGGTAGATTTATGCTTGCTACATTTCTATTATCAAAAGGTCAGTCAGTAGAAGATATTGCACCATTATTCAAAAATGCACCGGATTATAATCAAAGAATAACTCTTTATCAATTAAATCATCTTGCTGGGACTTCAGGAAGTGGAACTCACTATTCCTGTCCTTCATGTGAAAAACTTAAAACACAAAATTTGTGTTTTGCAATCCCCGAATGTGATAATATCATAAATCCAATTCAATTTGGAAAAAAGAGAATCTAATGCAAGAAAATAACATAAAATTTTTAGAGGATACTTTTAAAAAATATTATTTTGATCATTTTAATCTTATTCGTGTCCCAAATAGAACTTCAGAGAGAGAATTTGGATTCCAAAAATTTAATTCTGGTATGACCAGACATATTTCAATCAAAGATGATAAAGAGTTACATCTGCTGTTGATGAAAAATACTCCCTCTGACGTATATTGTTCTAATGCATGTTATTCATTTCCAAATTTACCTATGAATGAAAAAGACTGGAAAGAAGCAGATCTAATTTTTGATATTGATGCTAAAGATCTTAATCTAGAATGCAGAAAAAATCATACAATTTCTAAATGTAATGAGTGTAATGAAATATCTACTGATATCAATAGTTGTAGTAAATGCAATTCTATAAAGCTAGAGAAAAAATCTCTTCCTTGTAAAAATTGTATAAATGCATCAAAAAATGAAATATCAAAGCTATCAAATATTCTTATTGAAGATTTTGGAATTCATCCAAATGATATTCATGTATATTTTTCTGGTAATGAAGGATTTCATGTGTATGTATATAATTCACAATTTCAAAAATTAGGTTCTAAAGAAAGATCAGAATTAACAGATTACATAATGTTTCATGGAGCAATTCCAGAAACATTTGGAATGAAAAAAATCAAACCAAATCGTTCAACATTTCCAGATTTTGATGAAAAGGGATGGAGAGGAAGATTTTCTAAAGAAATGTATGGTACAAAATCAAAGCGTTCAAAAATAATTACTGAATTAATTGTAAATGGATATTCTTCTTTTCAAAAAACTTTAGATGATCTTTCTGATAAAATTGGTGTAAAAGTAGATCCTAATGTTACAATGGATATTCATAGAATTTTCAGACTTCCTGGTTCATTAAATAGTAAAAGTGGTCTTACCAAAGTTTTCTGTACTGATCTTACAAAGTTTGATCCATATCTCGAAGCTTCATTTCTCAATGAACAATTAGTTGAAGTAATAGCTAATTGTCCGATTAGATTTAATCTAAAAAACACAAAGTTTGGTCCATATTATGGTGAAAAAGTATCCATTCCGACATTTGCTGCAGCATACATGATTTGCAAAAAGATAGCAACAATCTCTTAACTTAAACCTCTTAACTGAGAAATTTACGACTAAATTCTGAATTTTACTGGTAAGACATTAATTTACCAAGCCGTAAGAAACGTTGATTTTGTATAGCGCCTCTACTGACAAACAAGTTCCGCCTCCTGACGCAGGCAAATTTGTACGATTAATCATAGTTGCCATTATTGCAATTGTAATAATTGCAGTTGCTGGAAATCAGGCAGTAATTTTATCAATGAATTTTACTGAATTTGGGGATCAGTTTACCAAACCATTGTATTATTCCCTTGTCTCAACCATTATTCTTTCAGCTATTGCCCTAGTTAGAGTAAACATCATTGGTAGGTCTTCTATCTTTTGGTATGGACTTCATACAGCAATTGGTTTTATAGGAAAAAGTACTCAACAACCACTCTCAAATAATATTACAAGCTTTAAAGATTACAAGCTTAGCCCATTACAATTTGTAATTTGGCAGATTACCAAGATTTTGCTTTTCGGAGCATTTTTTGTCAATATTATGTTTGGATTTGCAGCTGTATCTTTTATTGATGGGAACAATCTTGGTATTGAAAATATAACTAATCTCTTTTCTTTACCGTTTGTTACACCAAGCATTGATGGTAGTTATTCAGTTCAACAAGTTGTTCCAATGATCCCATCTCTTGTACTTCTTTTACCTCCAATTCTTGCAGCAATAGGTCTTCGATTGGTTTTGTATGTTGGTATTCATAAAATTATTAATGTCATTACATCCTATCTTCAAGATTCAAAAAGTGGAAAACCAAGATATCTCAATTATGTCTCAACAGTAGAAACTATAATCGGTGTGGGAATAATTTGGTTGGGATTCAATCTCTTTTTCACTGATCAAATTGATTACAATACTAGATATGTTATTGGTGGAACACTGGTAATTGGTTTTGCTCTTTTAGCGTTTGCCCTTATAGATAGAATTCGTGCTCGTGTTCTTACTCATATGTTTAAGAGAGATGTCTATATTAGAATTTTAACAATTCTTGCAATTGCAGTAATTGTTGGAGGACTGGTCTCTGTTAACAATAGTATTGCTGATGCAAAGAAAATTGAATATTTGGGACCATACACTGCTCAACAAATTAGTGTCAATAGACATATTGGTCAACTAAATGATATTAAAGAAAATACTCATGATGTAAAATTACAATCTGTATCCCCAAATAATATCAAAAATTATGTTAATCAAAATAAAGACGTGCTAAATGTTGTAAGAGTATGGGACTGGGAAGCAGCTTTTGCTAAACTAAAACCTGAAATTGGATTAATTCCTTACGTAGATTTTGAGGATAATGATATTCTTCGTTTTAACAATACATTATACTGGACTGCTTCAATGAAACCAGTATTACCATCTTCAGTAAGTCTTGCAAACACATGGTATAACGAACATCTTGTATATACTCATGTTCCAAATGGATTTTTAACACTAGAGGCTACAACTGGTCAAATTATAGATAGCAGTAAATTTTTCAAACAACGAGAAATCTATTATGGTGAAGGAGGTCTCTTTTCTACAACTTGGTCTGCATATCCAAATTCTAGAACTACTAGTGCCGAACTTGGAGGCGTTTCCTATAATGGCAAAGGAGGATTAGATGTATCTCCACCACTTAGCTGGACTTTTGAGCCAAACTTTTTACTTTCATTTCCTGCTGAATCTGTACATGTGATGCGATACAAAGATGTTCATGATAGAATGAAAACTTTGTATCCGTATTTTTTGTATGATCTCTTTGGTAAAGAACTAGATTCTATTCCAGTAACTGATGGCACAAATTCCTATTGGTTGATTCCTTTGATAGTTGGATTTGATACTCATGATGTACCATGGTCTGTTGGAAATCCATATTTGAGATTAGTGGGATTTGCTCTAGTTGATACTTACGATGGTGATATTCAATTAATGAAAACAGGCGATGATTTCTTTACTGATATGTTTGTTAGTCAATACTCTGACAAGTTTACACCAATACCTACTTGGCTTGAGGAGCAAATACGATATCCAGTTGAACTCTTTAATTGGAAAGCAGAGATGTACAACATCTATCATGTAAATGATGTTGAAACATTTATTCAAGCAAATGAATTCTATGAAGTTCCCCAAGGCTTAGAAGCTTATTTTGTAGAAGCAAAACCTCCAGGTTTTAATCAAACTGAATTCATTGGTTTACTCTCATTGGAACTTAGGGGATCTCAAGGAAGAAATCTTGCAGGCTACATGATAGTTGAAAACGATCTTAATCATTTAGGAGATCTACAATTCTATGAAGTTCCATTAAACTCTACTACTAAATTGATTGGTCCTACAGCAGTTAGAGAAGCATTAGATAAAGATCCTACATTTGCTGAACTAAAGACTCTTTTGAGAAATCCTAGAATTGGAGATAATATTCTTTATAGAGTTGGTCAACATGATGTCTACTTTATTCCTGTATATACGGCAGGATCCGGTGGAGTTGTTGCACAACTTGGTACTATTGCAGCAGTAGGCGCCGCATTTACTGGCGAATATTATGTTGGTCTTGGTGATACTCAAGAAAAAGCTTTTGAAGCATACTTGAAAAAGGTATCTGGCGTAGCTGGCTCCTCAACTTCAATTAATGTAGATTATATTGAATTAGGAAAAACAGACAGAATCAATATTATAAAATCATCATTTACAGATAACAAGATTGAGATTTCTGAACCAACATCAATACAGATTCCATTATCGTTTAAAGAAGGAGAAATATTCTTCTTTACTGAAAATGATCGTCTTGATACACAAGATTTCTTGAAAAAATTCATAGATAATTTTGTAAAACCAAGAACTGACAGAGTATTCATGTGGCAAGAAAATAATAATCTCAATATTGGAACAATAATTGTAAAAGACAGTATTCCCGAAATGCATTATATCTCGATTGAAATTGGTAATTAATTACTAAATTCCATTTAAAATCTGATTTTATTATGATGTAATCTAAGAAATTTCTAAACTTCTTTAATTTTGTTTTCTTGAAAATCATGCCTAAAATGATTTTTAGAGTGAAATTAGATAGTATTTTTTATAAAATACAACCTCTTCTTAGATACAACCATTTCAATATATTGTAATAATCCCAACTGACAAGTTTTAGAATTTACCAATATTGGGATGATGTGTTTGTTTTAAATAACATTTTATTATATTTAATACATGAAAAATCATTATAATGTATTTATTTTTACTGTGTTAGTATTTACATTATTTTCATTAACAATTCCTAGTGCATTTGCAGATGATATTACGATTAATGATCAAGAATCATGTGAAGATATTGGAGGAATTTGGACTGACATTCTTACCAAAATTTGTACTGTATCGTCTTTTACATCTGATGATAATGATATCAAGATTAATGGTAATACCAGATTGATTAGTATTGGTCTACTAGAAAATACTGAAGATGGTTCAATCACAATAAATTCAAATAGTATACTCGAAATTCAAAGTATTTCCAATAACTATGGTTATGTAGAAAACCATGGTACAATTATTAATAATATATCTTCAAATATCTTCAATTTTGGTGCTATTGAGAATAGTGGCACATTAACTAACAATGGAAACATTTTCAATGGCGACTTGATTAATGGCGCTGAAATAATCAACCTTGGTACTGTAGAAAATAATGGTCTCATTCATAACTATAGAGAAATTATAAATCAAAATATCGTCAATAATCCTGGTATAATAAATAATGAATGCGGTGCTATATACACTGGAAATATTCCTGTTGTAAATGCTGTTGTCCAACTTTGTACTACAGATTCTGATGGAGATGGACTATTTGATGATGATGAATTAAATTTGTATGGAACCGATCCAAACAACCCAGATTCTGATGCAGATGGACTAACTGACTATGACGAAGTCATTACTCATCTAACTGATCCAAACAATCCAGATTCTGATGCAGATGGACTAACTGACTATGACGAACTCAATATTTATTTCACAAATCCACTAAACTCAGACTCTGATGCAGATGGACTAACTGACGGCCAAGAAGTACAACTTGGAACTGATCCAAACAATGCACTTGGTGATTTAGATGCAGATGGCCTAACTGACAGCCAAGAGGTTCTTACTTATTTCACCAATCCAAACAACCCAGATTCTGATGCAGATGGACTAACTGATTATGACGAAGTCATTACCCATCTAACCAATCCAAACAATCCAGACTCTGATGCAGATGGACTAACTGATTAT
>JAGXTE010000048.1 GCA_018334095.1 Nitrosarchaeum sp. | reverse complement strand
GCTTTTGTAAATAAATCTAAAAAATAAGCTATACCTAACTTCTTTTCTTATTTTATTGAATTACTAGTAGGCTCAGGGTGAAAAGCTTATTATAATTTGAATCATCAATTGTATCATTATGGCATCTGAACAAACACAGAAAATGATCACTGTTTCACCTAAAGCAGCTGAAAAGATCAAGGAATTCATGAAAGAAGAAGCCGATAACCCACAATACCTTAGAGTATATGTTCAAGGTGGCGGTTGTTCTGGTCTGTCTTATGGCATGGGCTTTGAAAAAGCACCAGAAGAAGATGACCTCGTCATGGAAGAAACTGGTATCAAGCTACTTGTAGATAGTTACAGCGTTGATCATCTAAAAGGTGCAAATGTAGACTATATTGAAAGCCTAATGGGATCTGGATTTAAAATCAATAATCCAAATGTTACAAAATCCTGTTCATGTGGTCATTCCTTTAGCACTGAATAATCAAACAACATTTTTCATTTTTTGATTAACTAGTGTAAACTATACTCGGAATATTTTTTATAAAATTACATTTCTTTATTGAAAATCCTTGCGATACCCTCATATATCGAGAATAGACACCAAAATTATGATAATTAAGGAGATGAAGAAAGTATGTCCAATAAATCAGGAATTGTCAAATATCATGTTAAACTTTCCTTTGAAGTTGACGGACTTGTTGAACGAGCAGATATAATCGGGGCTATCTTCGGTCAAACCGAAGGATTGTTAGGCCCAGAGATGAATCTGAACGAGCTACAACGAGTTTCTAAAGTAGGTCGTATAGAAGTAAACACCAAGTCTACTTCTAATACTACAAATGGTGATGCTCTTATTCCGATGAGTACTGATATTGATACCTGCGCATTAATTGCCGCAGGAATTGAAAGTATTGATAAAGTTGGTCCATTTGATTGCGTCTTTAAATTAGAAGCAATTGATGATGTAAGAGCAGCAAAAAAAGATGACATTGTAAGACGTGCTAAAGAAATCAAACAACGTTGGGCTACAAAAACAGTTAGTGAAGGAGAAAGTATGTTAAAAGATGTTCATGAAGGTGATTCCAAAAGATTGTCTACATACGGTCCATCTAAGTTAACATGTAGTTCTGGAGTGTTTGATTCTAAATGGATAATTTTAGTTGAAGGTAGAGCTGATGTCATTAATCTTCTAAGAGCTGGTTATGATAACGCAATTGCAATCGAAGGTGCAAAAATTGATGAATCAATTAAAGAATTATGCGCTTCAAAAGATACTGTAGTCGCATTTATTGATGGAGATCGAGCTGGAGGTTTTATTCTAAAGGAACTAACATCTGTTGTAAAGATTGACTATGAATTAAGAGCAGATACTGGAGTAGAAGTTGAAGAACTAACTCCACAAAGAATAGATGAAATTCTAAGACCAATTGCTGATGAAATTAAACATGGAAAACCTGTAGCTGTTTTGAAAAGCTCAGATGATAAACCTGTAGCTGAAATAGCATCTAGAATTTTTCCAAATCTAAATGAGACACTAGAAGCTGTAGCATTAGATGAAAATGAAAAAGAAATTTTCAAAGTTCCAATCAGTGAAGTAGTTAGCAAACTCTCAACACAATCTGGCATCAAATACCTTCTATTGGATGGTATTATTACCCAGAGACTTTTAGAAGGCGCCAAAAACGCTGGAATTCAATGTGTTATTGGACACAGAGTTGCAAAATTAACAAACTCTGATGGGCTAAATCTAAAAACATTCGGTGACCTAGGCGTAGCATAGGGTTACTTGATGACTGAACTAAAAATTCAGCACATACTCACCCTCACTTATCTTCTTTCTAAAGGTGCAAAGAATAATTTTGTTACAATTACTACTGACTCATTAGGTAAAAATATAAAAAAATCACAACAAGCTGCATCAAAACACTTACTTGAATTAGAAGATAACCAATTCATTGAAAGGATAATTGATGGAAGAAACATCTCTGTAAAGATTACTTCAAAAGGATTTTCTGAAATGGTGAAACTATCTACTGCACTCCAAAAAAGTCTTCATTCATCACCATCATCTGTTGAGCTAAAAGGAACTATAGTTTCTGGAATGGGTGAAGGGGCATACTATATGTCTCTAAAAGGATATACAAAACAATTCAAATCTAAAATTGGTTACATTCCATATCCTGGAACACTTAATGTGAAATTGAATAAAAAAGTACATCAAGAAGCTATAAAACAATTTGAAAGTCTTGATGGAATTAAAATTGATAGTTTTTCAGATGGGAAAAGGACATATGGCTGGGTTAATTGTTTTCATGCAAAAATTAATCAATCTATTGACTGTGAATTGATAATTCTTGAGAGAACACATCATGATGATTCTATAATTGAATTAATTTCTGATGTGTGTATTAGAAAAACTGGAAAACTTGAAGATGGCTCACCAGTTACAGTAACCATTCCGATTAACTCATGATTTTATTATCTTCTAAATTCCATGAATAGATTCACCATATTCTTTTTGAATTTTTGAGCTTGAACTCTCAGGAATTGGTGATTGTAATCTGGCAACTCTTGCATCAAGATTTATTTTTTTACACCCTTCTATGATAAATTTCTCTTGATGTACTTGATCATACCCTAATGCAATTATTTGTGGTTTTACAAGATTTACAGTCTTGAAAATATCATCTTCTTGTCCTATCAAACAAAGATCTACCATGGAAAGTGAATTGACCAACTCTTGTCTTTGCTCTTTACTGTGTAATGGTTGTCTTTTTTTCATTTTTATTGCAGTGTTATCTGTGGCTACAACTACTACCAAAACATCACCCAATATTTTTGCGGCATTAAGAGTATGAATATGTCCTGGATGAATTATATCAAAAACTCCTCCAGCTAAAACAACTCTAAGTGAAGATCTGCCTAATTCAGTTAATGCATTTTTATCTTCAGTAATTAATTTATTTTTTACAAGTTCATCAATTTTTGAATTAATAATATTTTCAGTGAATCCTTTTTTTGTTTTAAGATTATCTTTGTATGATTTACCAGTAATTTCAGATAGATAGATCTGTGTCAAAATTATTTTTTCAATCGATTCCAACGTTCTTTTTTTAAAAACTACTCTCACTTTAATTCATCGATAAAATATCACATTTTTGGTTCTAGGCCTTTTGCCAATCTAAGTGCATCAACCAAGCCATCTGCATAACCTATGCTCAAAATTGCAACTTCGTCTTGACCTTCTTCAAGAAATTTCTCTGCATCTTGAATGTATAATTCAGCATTTTCAAGAATTACACTGAATTCTTTCTGATCTTTATAGTATGGTGTAATTTCTTCTAGCGCTTCTCTTACCATTGGAACATATTTTTTCATCATTTGAATTGAAATTTTCTTTGTTTCTTCAGAGTTATCTTTTGGTTCGTCTAAACATTTTCCTAGTATTTTTAATGCATCAGACTCGGTAAAATGAAGTCTTCCAGTTATAATGATTGTATGTGGTGGTTTACCAAAATCTATTTTTTTTAGACTAGAAATTTTTCCTGATATGATTGATTGATCTTTAAATCCAATTCGTGATGCAACTATTGCATATGTTGATAAATTTATCACATTTCTTTTTTGTCCTTTTTCAGTTTCTATTAATCCTACCAACGCATCTTTTGGATCCATAAAGAAATCTTTGTCTTGATTATACTCTAATAGTAATATTGTGTGATTGCCTTCTATGATATTTTTGTAAATTACATAGTATGGAGTTGTTAGTGATTTCATTTCGCTCATTATTGTTGCAATTCTTCCAACTTTGTAAAAGTGAAGTCCACATTCTCCTATCATTGAAGTTAAAGATGATGATGCATGAATTGAATAGGTCTTTATTTTTTCTTGAATGGCTCTGGTTCTTAATTCTATATGTGTAGTGGCAATGTAAGGATCTCCATAAGATAACAAAACTACTTTTTTTGATTTTGCATGTTTTAAAATCTCAGTTCCGTCTTCAACTAGCCATCTTTTACCTTCTCTGATTTCACCGTTTGTCATTTTTTTAATTTTTAACAAATCTGATTTTCCAATTGGACTGGTAAATTGTTCAAGGTAAACGATGTCTGCTTTTGATAAAACTTCTATAGCTTCAACAGGAATTGATTTGGAACCTGAAATTCCTAAACCTACAAACCAAAGCATTACTGCATATTTTTATCGTGTAGTCTTTTTAAATGGTGTATCATTCTCTTTAAAACTTCAATTCCTCTTAGATATTCGTCAATGGATACTTTTTCGTCGATTGTGTGAGCTTCATGTGGATCTCCTGGACCATATGTGACTACAGGAATGCTCCATTGGTTTCCTATTACATTCATGTCTCCAGTTCCAGTTTTTCTAATTAACGTTGGTCTTGTATGTTCTACATCCATGACTCCTAAAGTAAATGCTCTGACTATGGCCGAGTTATGAGGTGCTTCAAAAGGTTCTGTCTCATCAATAATTGAATAATATGCTTCAACTTGTCTTTTTTTTGCTATTTCATTTACAAGTACAGAAATTTTTTGCTCAACTATCTTACAATTAGTATCTACTGGAATTCTGATATCGAAAGTGGATACACATTCTTTTGGTGTAACGTTGTGGCTAGTTCCACCATTTATTTCAGTTAATGTTGCAGTAAGCAACATTCCTTTGCTTTTTTTATCTTGATCTGCCTCTAAGCCTTTTTTGAGTTCTTTTGAAAAGATCATCGTTTCTTCAATTGCATTTTTTGAAAGCCATGGTGCACTTGCATGTGCACTATCATTGACACTTACTTTGAGATTAATTGCTAATCTTCCTTTGTATGCAATAGTGACTTGTTTAATTCCACTTGGTTCGCCAAATACTGCATAATCTATATCCATGTGATTTTTTACTAGGTTCTTCACCCCGGTTGCATTTCCTTCTTCATCTACGGTGCCTACAAAAATCACAGTACCGTTATTGTTTTGCACTGATGCTGCGGCAAACAGCATTGCCATTAATGGGGCCTTTGCATCTGAAGCGCCACGACCATAAAGCGAATCTCCTTCTTTTCTAACTTTGACTTTTCCTGGAACTACATCCATGTGTCCACATAGTAATATTTTTGGTGAACCTGTGCCTTTTTTTGCAATTATGTTTCCTACCTCATCTATATGAATATCTTCAAATCCTAAATCATCGCATTTATCTGCAAGAAATTCAGCCATTGCTTTTTCGTTAAGTGAAGGTGTGTACAGTCTAAGTGCTTTCTCTAGCATCTTTACTGCAAATCTTGGTGTTACTGTAAATGTTGTTTCCAATTCTCACTTTTTATTTTTTATTACGTAGTCAATCATCAAGGAAGGTATGTCTACTCCACATACTCTTACCGTATTTTTATATTCAGTTGTATTGTTAACTTCATGAACTACTAATCCTCGCTCATTACTTTCCATCAAATCTACTCCAACTATGTCACCTTGAACTGCATTTTTAGCTTTTATGCACATCTCTTCCATCTCTGGTGTAACTTTACATGGTTCTGCGGTTCCACCAAGTGCCATGTTTGTTTTCCAATTTCCATTTCCTGAGGTTCTATAAATGGCTGCAACAATCTTATCTCCGACCATGATGGCTCGAATATCTCTTGGTGGTCTATTTACAAATTCTTCTAAATAATGAACTTGGTATATTGGATACATACTTTCTCTACTTTCAATAATCCCTTCTGCTGAATCTTTATCATTTAATTTTGAAATTAATCTTCCCCAGCTACCTACAGTTGGTTTGATTACTTTTGGATATCCGTGTGATTCTAAATGTTCTATTGCTGCATCTTTTGAAAATGCTACAGATGCATATGGTGTTGGAACACCATGTTTTTTTAATAACATGTGTGTGAATAATTTATTTCCTGCAAAAATTCCGGTATTTAGACAATTGACAACATTTACACCCATTCCTTCAAGTGCTGCAGTTGAATGTAAATTTCGATAATAGCTTACACACCTTTGAATTACTGGACCATAGTCTTCTGGTTTTTTATCTAAATCCAAAGATAAATTCTTACAATCTACCATCTGTATGTTGATGTTCTTTTTTTTACCTGCTTCTAGCAGAGCTTTTTCTTCCCAACGAATGGTATCATAAAGAATTGTAATGTCAGGACTCACTGCCCCCAATCCTCGCCAACCGATTGGGCAGGCTTTAATTGGAAACCTTCTGAGCCTTTTGCTAATTCAAAACTTGCGCCACATTCCGGACATGTTACAATTTCTCCCTCCATTGCATCCTTTGGAATGGAAATATCTGCATCACATTCTTCACATTTTGACATGCTATCTCTCAACTTTCCCTCTTTATTTATCATTAATTATCTTTTTTTCGAGTCTATCTGCAAGTGGAATCTCGATTAAATCACCCATTCTGAGTTCTTTTAGACCTGTTGCCACTGCTTTGGCTCCCTCATCATCTTTTTCAAGGCCTAAAATAGACATCAAATAGGCGGCTCCCGTTTTTCCAGCTAATTCTCCAAATACAATTCTTCGAGTATTTCCAACGGCTCTAGGTGGGATTGGTTCGTAGGCCGCAGGATTTCGTAGAATTGCTGCAAGATGTGTTCCTGCTTTGTGTTTGTAAGCTGAAGAACCTACTATTGGTTTTGAGTCATATGGTTTAATCGAAGTGTAATCTTCAATTAATCTTGATAAATCTAACAGCATATCTAATCTGAAATCGTTTGGTGATTTGTAAAGATAGGTCAATGCAACTGCAACTTCGGCAAGAGGTGGAATTCCAGTTCGTTCTCCAATTCCATCAATTGTGGTGTGTATCTGATCTACTCCAGCATCACATGCAGAAAATGCATTTGCTACTGCAAATCCTATATCGTTATGGACATGAGCATCAAGTGGAACATCAATTACTTCTTTTACAGTTTTAACAAAATTATACATGCCAATAGGTCTCATAATTCCTACAGTATCTGGAAGACTTATTCTATCTACTCCTGCTTCTTCGATTGCTTTGCATACTTTGAGTAAAAATTCTGGTTCTGCTCTACTTCCATCCTCTACTGTGAATCTGATTTTTAATCCATGTGATTTTGCATACTCTACTGTCTCAACTGCTCTGTCTAATGCCTCTTCTCTTGTTATTCGTAATTTGTCTTTAAGATGAATGTCTGATATTCCAAGATATGCAGCACACCACTTTGCATCACAACTCAATGAAATGTCAATGTCTTCTTTGAGAGCTCTTCCATGAGATACAATATCTGCTTTTAATCCTTGTTTGATAATTGTTTTTGTTGCCTCTTTATGATCAGTTGAAACAACTGGCGAAATTTCTATTTGATCTACTCCAAAATAATCCAACATCCATGCAATTTGTATTCGTTGTTTGTTTGTAAATGAAACTCCAGGATGTTGTTCTCCTTCTCTTAGAGTGCTGTCTAGTACTCTGATCTTCCTTGGATTTTTTTCATATGCATTGTAAATGTCTGCATAGTGATTCGGATCTTTCATTACAGAAAACGTTGACATTGATTGAGAATATAAACATAATCGTACTAACTTCGCTGAAAATTACTTATGATGATCCTAATTTAGTTAAGTATAGAAATTATGTGCCGAAAGTCGTTTTATGCTACTTTTCTTAAAATAATCACAGTATTGGTGTCGATAACTCCTGGTATCTTTCTTAAAGCATCTATGCTGGTATTGATCTCAGAGATGTTTGTTGCACTAATTATTGTAATGATGTCGTACTGGCCTGTAATCTCATAAACCACTTTTACACCATCTAGTTTTGCAAGTTTCTCTGAAACTTTTGATGTTTCAGTTGTAGAGTCTACTGATATCAATACAATAGCACTCGTTGCATTTTCTTCTCCCACTTCTACTGTGAATCTTTTGATTGTTCCACTATCTACTAGATTTTTTACTCTTCTTCTAACTGCTGATTCTGATAATTTTAGTTTCTTTCCAATATCTACAAATGATTCTCTTGAATCTTCTTTGAGAAAGTTGATTATCTTTTCATCTACTTTGTCTTTATACATTATTTTTTTGCTCCTCTATAGTTAGTACATTATCTAGGGTTTCTAAGACTTTCGCTACGTCTTCTTTAGAAATTACAAGTGGAGGAAGGATTCTGAGGATATTTCTGCCTGAATAAAGCATAAGAACTCCTTCCTTCATTAGATTCATCAAAACATCTTTTACCTCAAATTTCAATTCAACTCCTATCATCAGTCCTTTTCCTCTCACCTCTCTGATTATGGAGTGTTTTTCTTTTAATTTTTCTAATCCTTCTCTGAATAATTTTCCCATCTTTTCAGAATTTTCAATGAGATTATCTTGAGTAAGTGCTTGTAGAGTTGCAATTCCCGCAGCACAAGAAAGTGGATTTCCGCCAAATGTTGAAGAATGTTCGCCTTTACTCATTGATGCAAGGATGTCTGGTCTTACTAAAGTTGCACCCATTGGTACTCCTCCCGCAATTCCTTTTGCCAGACATAAAATATCTGGTGCTGTATTCCAATGGTCACATGCCCAAAGTCGTCCTGTTCTACCTAATCCAGCTTGTATTTCGTCAAAAATTAGAAGAATTCCTTTTTCATTACAGAGTTTTCTTACTTCTTGTAAAAATCCATCTGGTGCAACGTTGATTCCACTTTCGCCTTGTATTGGTTCTAAAATAACAAATGCTGTGTCGTCATCAATTGTAGAACGGAGAGATTCTATATCTCCAAATGATGCGAAAGAAACTTTTTCAACTAATGGTTCAAATGCTTTTTTGTATTTTGGATTAAACGTTAATGATAATGCGCCAAGTGATTTTCCATGATATGATCCTTTCATTGCAACCATTCCTTTTTTACCTGTAAACTTTCTTGCAAATTTTATTGCAGCTTCGATTGCTTCTGCTCCACTATTGTTTAGATGAACTTGAGTCAAGCCTTTTGGTGCAAGACTGATTAACGTCTTAAGAAATTCTTCTCTTGTTTTGTTGTACAGTGAACTATGTACAGTGATTATTTTATCTACTTGTTCTTTGATTGCATTTACAACTCTTTTATTTTGATGTCCAACAATTGCTACACCATATCCGCCCATGCAATCGATGTATTCTTTTCCATTAATGTCCCAAACATGTGCCCCTACTCCCTTTTCAATTGTAACTGGAAACCTCTGATACAAACCACCCATAAAGTCATCTTCAGTCATTTTGAATCACCGTACAATTGTCATGTGAAATGGCTGATGATATAGGATTTTCTCTTTGACCATTTCCAATGAGTGCCTCTTTTACTCCCATGTCTAAAGCTTCAGTAGCTGCTAGTATCTTCTTTTCCATACCTGGGCCTATTTTTGGTCTAATTTCTTTTGCTTGTGTTAATGTTAGATTTGTTACCAGTTTATCGTCCATCAATAGTCCATCTACATTTGTTATGAATAATATTTTGTCGCAACCCACATTTCCCGCTACATATGCTGCAGCTCTGTCTCCGTCAACATTAAGAAACTCTGACTCTTCGCTAATTGCAATGGGTGAAATTACAGGTGTTAGACCCTGGGCCAGAAGTGATTTAATGAATTTCGCATTGATTTTTGTAATTTTGCCGGTATATCCTCCATCAATTGCTTGTTTTCGACCTTTTTCATTGATAATTAATAACGTCTTTTTTCTTTCAGCTTCAATAATTCTTGCATCAACCCCTGACAATCCAATTGCATTAATTCCATTTTTTTGAAGCATCTGAACAATTGTCTTGTTTATTCTTCCTGAGATTACCATTGTAAAAATCTCTGCAGTTTCTTTGTCTGTGTATCTACTTTTAATTCCACTAGGTGATGTTACAAATTTTGGTTCTTTTCCAAGTTGTTCACATACTTTTGTAACTTCTTTTCCTCCTCCATGAACTATGATCAATCCTTCTGTCTCTGCAACTTTTTTCATGTCTGCAATAGTTGATGAATGTAAATTATCTACTACACTTCCGCCGATTTTAATTGTGATCATTTCTATACTGGAGTGAGTGGAGTGTACTTCAAGCCATCCATTTCATCAAAGCCGCACATCACATTCATGTTTTGTATTGCAGAACCTGCTGCGCCTTTCATTAGGTTGTCGGATGCTGACATTACAATCAATCTATGATTCTCTTCATCTATGTCAAAACCTATATCGCAAAAGTTTGAACCAACTACGAATTTTGGATCTGGGAATTTATACAATCCTTTTTTATCTCTAATCAATCGAATAAATCTCTCTTGACCATAAGCCTCACGAAATATTTTCCATAATTCTTTTTCCTCTATGTCTTTTTTCATGAATGTATGGTTTGTACACAAAATTCCGCGAACTACATCTACTGCATGTGGACTCATTGAAACATGAATTTTTTTACCTGCTATTTCACTTAGCTCTTGTTCAATTTCTCCCGTGTGTCTGTGTTTTGCTGGTTTGTATGGTCTGATTACTCCTGCTCTCATTGCATGAGCAGTTCCTGAACCAGAACCGGCACCAGATGATCCAATCTTTGAATCTACAATGATATGCTCTGTATCAATTAAGTCATGTCGAATAAGTGGTGCAAGTGCTAATGTGGAAGTTACTGCCATACATCCTGGACAAGAAACTAGCTGTGCTTTTTTGATTGCCTCTCTGTGTAATTCTGGTACTCCAAATACTGATTTTGATAAGTAGTCTGGATGTGGATGTTCCCATCCATACCATTTATCGTAATCTGTAGCAGTGTGTAATCTATAATCTGCACTCAAATCTATGACTTTGAGACCTCTATCATACAATGCTTTTACAATTTCGGTTGCAGTTCCATGTGGAACTGCAGTAAATACAATATCACATTTATCTGTCATTTTATCATAATCTAATTCTGAAAAAGTTAGATCGGTAAATCCTTTCAAACTTGGTTGAATTCTATGTAGATATTCTCCAACATGTTGTCTTGATGTGACCGTTGTGATCTCCACATCTGGATGATTTACTAGAAGACGCAGTGTTTCTCCTCCGACATAACCTGATGCTCCTACAACGCCGACTTTTATCATAACTCTCCCGATAATGAACTATAATTTATTTCCTAACATAGTTTAAAGCAAATTCTACCATTTCTTTTGGAATATTTCGCTTTGAAACTTTTGACAGTCCTTTAAACTCTACAGTATTGTTAACTTCATGTACGACAAATCCACGTTTTTCGTCTTCCATAATATCGATACCTAAAATTCCTCCACCCATAGCTTTTGAGGCATTAATTGCTACATCTTCGATCTCTTTTGTGATCTCACATAATTCAGGATCTGCCCCTAATGCTATGTTTGTCTTAAAACCACCAGATGATTTTCTATACATTGCTGCAATTGGTTCGTCTCCAATCGTGATGACTCGAATATCCCTTGGTGGTCTGTTTATCACCTCTTGAAGATAGAAAATTCTATCATGTGGACTATCTGTAATATCTCTAATCTCAAATAATGCATCAGCAGTATCTTTATCTTTTATTTGCATAACTCCTCTACCCCAACTTCCAATAACTGGTTTGATTACTAATGGATATCCGATTTTTTCTATATTTTCTAATGCACTTTCACTTGAAAATGAAAAATATGTTTTTGGTGTTGGTACATTATATTTTTTTAGCATTAGAGTCATGAACATTTTATTTCCGCATTGATAGGCAACAAAAAATTTGTTGAGTACTGGCACATCCATGAATTCAAGACTGGCAGTAAAATGAAGTCCTCTAAAATAACTAACACATCTTTCTAAAACTACGTCTCCAAAATCAAAATCATTTTTTTGGCTATCTGTATTGATTTGGGTGATCTTAGCATCTAGCATTACTGCCTCGTGACCTAGATTCAATGCTTCTTTCTCAAGCATCTTTTCTTCTGATCTTAGGCGGTCAAATACAATACAGATTTTTGACATTACTCTCCCCAGTCTTCGCCTACACTTTCTGCTTGTTTTAGCTCAACAGTAGATCCATTTTTTTTTGCGATCTCAAAGTCAGCGCCACAATCAGGACAGGAGATTATCTCTCCAACAGAGGCATCGTCTGGGATGTTAAGAGTTGCATCACATTCTTGACAGTTCATGTTTTTGTTGACCTTTTCTTTTGTAATTTATTAGCTTCTGTTGATTGAATTCCCCACAATTCTACAAATCCTTTTGCCAATCTTTGATCAAAAGTTGATTCTGTACCGTAAGTGGCGATCTTATGACTGTATAGTGAATAATCTGATTTTCGTCCAACAACACGAATGCTTCCTTTGAAGAGCTTTAGTTTTACAGTTCCAGATACTGGTTTTTGTGATGCCTGAATGAATGCATCAAGATCCTGTTTTAATGGGTCTTGCCATAATCCTGAATAGGCAAGGTATGCCCATTCATCATCGATAATTGATTTGAATTTATTTTCATGTTTTGTGTGGACCATTTTTTCTAAATCTGAATGAGCTTCAATAAGACATAATGCTCCTGGAGTTTCATAAACTTCACGAGATTTAATTCCGACAACTCTGTCTTCTATATGATCAACAATTCCAACTCCTGCATCTCCTGCTTTTTTATTTACATATTCGATTAATTTTATTGGTTCGAGAACTTTACCGTCAACTGCAACTGGTATTCCTTTTTCAAATTTTATCTCCAAATATGTTGGTTTATCTGGCAAATTTTTTGTTTTTACCCAAATGAATGCATCATCTGGAGGTTCATTGTATGGATCCTCTAGTACTCCACCTTCAATTGCACGTCCCCACAAATTTTGATCAATGCTGAATCTTTTTGCAACTGAATCAATCTCAATCCCATGTTTTTTTGCAAATGCTAATTCAGTTACTCTATCTAAATTTTTATCTCTAATTGGTGCAATGATTGGTAAATCAGAACCTGAACGTAATGTAATATCAAATCTAACTTGATCATTTCCTTTACCTGAGCAACCATGAGCTAATGCTGTTACTTTTTCTTTTTTTGCAATTTCTAAAACTTTTTCTGCAATTAATGGTCTAGCTAATGCCGTTGCTAAGCAATATTTTTTTTGATAAAGTGCATTTGCTTTAATTGACGGAAAAATAAAATTTTCAACAAATTCTTTTCTGGCATCTATATTGTAGTGTTTTATTACTCCAAGCTTTTTGGCTTTAGCTTCAATTTTTTTCTGATCATCGCCTTGACCTACATCAACAGTTACTGTGATGACATCCATGTTGTATTCTTCTTGAAGGTATTTTATCACAACTGATGTGTCTAATCCTCCAGAAAATGCAAGAATTCCTTTTTCAGCCATAAAACACATTCCCCGTCGTAATTTGGAATTTATCTTTTGTGTTACGCTGAAAAAATCAAAAAATTCTCAAACTAGCTTGAGCTAAAATTCGATGATTATTTAACAGCCAGAATATAACGCTGTTTTATGAAAATTCAGTTCTATGTCTTGATCGGTGCGGTAGTATTGGCTTTGTTCTCTGTTGGAATTATGGCAAATCAGGATCAAAATACGCATGAAAACAAGATTAGAGTAGCATACTTTCCAAACATATCTCATGCAATACCAATTGTTGGAATTGAAAAAGGATTTTTTTCAAATCACATTGGAAGTGATACTGATATTCAACCGATCTTGTTTGATTCTGGACCTCAGGTAATTGAATCTATTTTTGCTGGTTCTGTTGATATTGCATATGTTGGTCCTGGACCTGCAATCAATGCGTTTTTGAAATCTGAACAACATGATGTGAAAATTTTATCTGGCGCTGCAAGCGGAGGTGTTAGTTTTATTGTTCATCCAAATTCTGAAATTAAATCTGTTGCTGATTTTGATGGAAAAAGAATTGCTGCTCCTCAAATTGGAAACACACAAGATATTTCTCTTCGAACATATCTTTCTGATAATGGATTAAAGCCTGCAGAAAAGGGTGGTTCTGTAATTGTTTTGAATACTGGTAACTCTGATATCTACATATTATTTGCAAAAGGCGATATTGATGGTGCATGGGTTCCAGAACCTACTGCTACAATATTGGTTCAACAATTAGGTGGAACAAGATTGTTTAATGAAAATGAACTTTGGCCAGAAAACAAGTTTGCAACCGTAGTATTGATTGCTAAAGAAGAATATGTAAACTCACATCCTGAAATTATACAGAAATGGCTTGAAGCACATCAGCAAACAGCAGATTGGATTAATTCAAATAAAGAAGAAACTAGAACTATTTTCTTTGATTTTATGAAAAATGAAATGGGTAAATCATTACCAGTTGAATTAATTGATGAATCATTATCTAATTTAGAAATTACGTCAGATCCAATTGTAAGCTCAATTAACACAATTGCTAAAAGAGCGGACTCACTTGGTTATCTAGGAAGACATGGGTATGACTTAGATGGACTTTTCTTTGACAAAAATTCAAATTCCCAATTACAGGAGGTTTTAGTAAATAATGACCAAACTTGAGGCTAAAAATATTGTAAAATATTTCAAACATGATAGTCATCGTCTCAAAGCATTGGGTGGTGTAAATTTACAAATTGAAGATGGTGAGTTTGTATGCCTGGTTGGTCCATCTGGATGTGGCAAATCTACATTTTTACGAATAGTGGCAGGTTTGGAAACTCCTGATGAGGGTGAAATTTTCTTTGATGGAAAACCAGTCACATCAACTGGCCCTGAAAGAATTATTGTATTTCAAGAGGGTGCGCTATTTCCTTGGTTGAAAGTTCAGGATAACGTAGAATTTGGATTAAAAATGGCAGGAATTCCAAAAGAAGAGCGTGCTCAAATATCTAAGAGATATTTGGATATGATGCAGTTGACAAAATTTGCTGATTCATACACATACCAACTTTCAACTGGAATGAAACAAAGAGTAGCGATAGCTAGAGCACTTGTTATGGACCCTGATGTGTTACTAATGGATGAACCATTTGCTGCACTTGATGCACAAACACGAGATTTACTACTTGTTGAAATGCAATTAATTTGGGAGAAAACAAAAAAGACAATTTTATTTGTAACTCATAATGTAACTGAAGCTACAGTACTTGGAACTAAAGTTGCAGTATTTAGTAATAGACCATCCACAATTAAAAAAGTCATTAACATTGATTACAAACGACCACGATTAGTTGAGGATCAAAATTTATTTCCACTTCAACAAGAAATTTTATCTGAATTACGCCCTGAGGTAAAGAAAAATTAGTGATGTATGATGAAAAAACCTTCTCTAGTTAAACAAATTATTTTCTATATTGCTATTGTTGTAATTTGGCAACTTGTTGCAATGTCTAGTATATGGCCAAATAATCTCTTTCCGTCACCTTATGAAGTTGCTGAAGATCTAGTTTATACTGCATCAGATGGTAGCTTGTTCTTTGGAATCGGAACTAGTCTTTTACGACTATTAATTGGATTAACTATTGCAATAGTTGGTGGAATGTTGCTTGGAATTTTAATGGCTAGAATAGAAACTGTAAATCAAACTATTGGTTCACTGGTATTGGGATTGCAATCAATTCCTTCTGTTGCTTGGGTCCCACTAGCTATACTGTGGTTTGGATTAACTGATGGTGGAATTATTTTTGTCACTGCAGTTAGTTCGATGTTTGCAATAACAATCTCTACATATACTGGAGTGAAAACCATCAACCCTCACTATATTGAGGCTGCACGAAATATGGGCGCCAAGGGAACTCAGTTAGCCACGTACGTCTTAATTCCTGCAGCATTTCCTCATTTGATTTCAGGTTTCAAACAAGGTTGGGCTTTTGCATGGCGAGGTGTAATTGGAGCAGAATTGCTATTTTCATTTCTAGGATTGGGATTTTTACTTAATGTAGGACGACAACTAAATGATATCTCTCAAGTATTTGCAATAATGTTAGTAATTATGATGATTGGTATTGTTATTGATGGAATTATCTTTAAGCGAATTGAAAATAAGGTAATGTCTAGATGGGGACTTCGTTAATCTTTTCAGCTTTTATTTTTAGAGAGACTACAAATCCAACAATGATCACTGCTATAGCAAAATACATCACTGCAATATAGTCAAATACAAATGCAATGCTTCCTCCAATTAAAGGGCCGATTACTGTAGCAATTGATATTGTTGAACTGAATATTCCTGTTGATGTAGAGCGAGGATTGTTATCCATAAGGTGAAAGTTTCCTCCAATAAATAAAAATGCCCAAGTTCCTCCAACAAGTGCCATAAACGGCATTGCCATCCACCATTCTGTAATTGTTGATAATCCTACAAATACAAATGCTGTACACCCTATTCCCATCTTGAATTTAGTTACATTTGAAATTTTTATTTTGCTTGCCATTAAATTCATCAAGATAAATGCAGTTAATGTATTTGCAACATATACAATTGATACTTGATACAGTTCTGCTCCTAATTTTTCCATTAACATTATTGGAAATATAGTCCATACAGCAGCAGCTCCAACATGTCTTAGTAATAATGATATAAATAGAAATTTATTTTTTGAAATAACTTTTTTTGTTGTACCTGGTTCAATTTCTTTTTCTTGAATTGGGTTTGGCATCTTAATTGTAAAGATTAATCCAATTGCAAACGATGCAGCACTCATCATGAATAGTAACTTTAGATCAGTTGCAAAACCTGCGGCTGCAATTCCTGCAAGCCATCCTAATGCATGAAATGAGATAACAGTTGCAGCTCTTTTCTTTTCAATATTTGCCTCATATGTATAGGCAATCATAGCTGGAATCATAATGCCACTTGCAACACCTGCAGCAATTCTTACTAGAAATAGCAATGTTATATCATCTGCAAAATAGTGCAGGCCAAAGGTAATGGCGCATCCAATAAAGCCAATTCTGATAAATTTGAGTCTAGTTCCTTTCTTATCTGAATGTCTACCGAAATAGATTTCTGATAAAATTTGTGCAAAACTAAATGATGCTATGATCAAACCAATCTCAAAAATAGAACTTGTGACTCCTTTTGCAATTAGTGGCATGAATACAAAGATCATAGAGACCCCTGCATGCTGAAAAAAGGTTGCACTACGAACTAGATTATTTAATTGAATGTTTTGCATAAATGTATTAGAAACTTCATTTCACCTAATTTCAATATACGGATTAACCCCCTATCCTTTGAGGATTTCTCTCAAAAGAGTTAAACTGTACTTGGACATTTTAAAAATAAATTGACACAAAAAGAACCGTTTCTTACTGCATTACAAAATAGAATATTGCTTTTTGATGGGGCGATGGGAACAGAGATTCAAAAATATAATCCTAAACCTGAAGATTTTCCAAATAATCAAGATGGGTTTAATGATGGTTTAGTTGTCACTCATCCTGATTGGATAAAAAAAATTCATAAAAATTATTTGGATGCAGGTTCTGATTGCATTGAAACTAATTCTTTTGGTTCAAACAAAATTAAATTAGATGAATATGGTTTTGGTGATCAAACAATAGAATTCAATAAAAAAATAGCACAACTAGCAATTGAAGTTTGTTCAGAATATACTGACAAACCTCGATATGTAATTGGTTCAATGGGCCCATCTGGTTATCTTCCAAGCTCAAACGATCCTGATTTAGGACAAAAATCTCTAGGTGAAATTAGAAATGCATTTGAATTACAAGCAGAAGGTTTGATTCTTGGAGGAGTTGATGCTCTTTTAATTGAGACAAGTCAAGATATTTTGGAAGTTAAACTTGTAATTGAAGCATGTCATAATGCAATGAAGAAAACTGGAAAAAAAGTTCCGATTATCGCAAATACTACTTTAGATCAATATGGAAAAATGCTACTTGGAACAAATATTCAAGCTGCATACACCACCGTATCTGATATGGGAATTGATGTTTTTGGTTTGAATTGTTCTACTGGACCAGCTGAAATGACTCCGAGTGTTAGATGGCTTGATGAGCAAAATGAACATAATTTACTGGTGGTGCCAAATGCTGGCATGCCTGAGAATCAAGGAGGACAAGCAGTTTACAAAATGACTCCTCAAAAGATGGGCGAATTGTTAGGTGATTTTCTTAAACAATACAAAAAAGTTCGAATTATTGGGGGTTGTTGTGGTACAAATCCTGAGCATATTGCGGTACTACGGAAAGTAATTGACGAAAAAGCTTATTCTGTCAAGGGTTAAGTATTTAGAAAAACTGAGGAGAGTTTATCATATTGACTATCCCTAGAGTTAGCTCAGCACAAAAAGCAGTTGATTTGAAGCAATTACCTCCACCTCTAATAATTGGTGAGAGAATCAATACACAAGGTTCTAGAAAAGCAAAACAGCTTGTACTCAACGATGATTATGATGGATTAATTGACTTGGCAAGAACACAAGTAGAAGACGGTGCACACTGTCTTGATATTTGTGTTGCAACTACTGAACGAGCTGATGAAAAACAATTCATGCTAAATCTTGTTAAAAAATTAAGTTTAGAAATTGACGCTCCGTTAGTTATTGATTCGACAGATCCTGATGTAATAGAAGCATCTGTGGAACAAATTCCTGGACGACCAATAATTAATTCAATTAATCTTGAAGGTAATGGGAGTAGATTTGAACGTCTTGCACCCATTATGGCAAAGTATGGTTTACCTGCAATTGCATTATGTATTGGACCGAAAGGTATGGCAAAAACACCTCAAGAGAAAGTTGAAACTGCAGAATTACTTTATGAAACAGGAAAAAAATACGGATTAAAAATTGAACAATTTATTTTTGATGTTCTTACATTCACACTTGCTACTGGGGAAGACGAATTCTTGGATGCAGGAAAAAATACTTTAGAAGGAATAAAACTTGTCAAAGCAAAATTTCCAAATTCTTTTACTACTTTAGGATTAAGTAATATTAGTTTTGGACTAGCACCATATGCTCGAAAAATTCTTAATTCTGTATTTTTATATCACGCAGTAAAATATGGACTTGATACAGCTATAGTAAATGCAAAAGAGATAATTCCTTATGGGGAAATTAATGAAAAAGAAAAAAAACTTGCTGAAGATTTAATTTTTAATACTCATCCAAATGCACTTTCTGAATTAATTATTCACTTTGAGAAAGCAGGTTCACGAGTAAGTGATACTTCTAAAAAAGAAGATGTAGATCCAACATGGCCAGCTGGAAAACGTGCAAACTTTAGAATTGTAAATAGACTCAAAGACGGGATACAAAATGATGTAGTTTCTGCTATTGCAGAAAAGATAGGCAAAAATGACATTATTGAAGATCATGATGGGGTTCTTTCTTTGAATGCGCCACCTGAAGTTACTCATGATGGTGCAATCAAAACACTAAACGAGGATTTACTCTCTGCTATGAAAGAGGTTGGTGATAAATTTGGGTCAGGAGAACTAATTCTTCCATTTGTTCTCAAATCTGCTGAATGTATGAAAGCAGCAGTAGGCGAATTAGAAAAATATCTCATTAGAGAAGAAGGTACATCAAAAGGCAAACTAGTACTTGGAACCGTTTATGGTGACGTTCATGATATTGGAAAGAATTTGGTTAAAACAATCTTCCAAAATAATGGTTATACTGTTTATGATCTTGGAAAACAAGTTCCATTACAGAAATTCTTGGAAAAAATTGATGAAGTGAATCCTGACGCTATAGGATTATCGGCACTTTTGGTTTCTACATCAAAGCAGATGCAATATTTTGTAGAACATGCAAGAAAAAATAAAATGAATATCCCAATTTTATGTGGAGGCGCTGCAATCAACAGTAACTATATCAACAGAATTGCAAAAGAAGATGGCATTTACGAATCTGGAGTATTTTATTGTAATACAATGTTTGAAGGTTTGAAAACTATGGATACACTAGTTTCAAATGAAAAACCTAAATTCATAGCTCAGTGGAAGGAGAAACTTGAAAATTGGAAAGATAGGTCTACTGCAGTTATTGATACCTCCTCTCTTCCAAAAAGTGATACTAAACCTGTGATGCCGCATATTCCATCCGTTATTGGAACTCCAATACGATTGAAATCTGATCAAATCAAAATGAATGAAGTTTGGGAATTGATTGATAAAAAATCATTATTCAAATTATCATGGGGATTACGTGGTAAGGCTGGGTCTGACTCTGAGGCTGATCATGAAATATTGCTAAATGAGTGGAAAATTAGAATTATTAGAGAAAAATTATTTGAACCTGAAATTGTTTATGGGTTTTTCAAATGTCACAATAAAGATGGTAAACTTGTAGTTGATGATCCAAAAGGTGGCAGTGTTGTATTTGATTTTCCACGTTCTTCAAAATCTAGTCATCTATGTCTTACTGATTATTTTGGAGAAGATGATATTGTTGCATTTCAAGCAGTTACAGTTGGAACCAAAGTTTCAGATGTTATAGAGAAATGGAACAAAGAAGACAAGTATACTGATGCATATTATTTGCATGGTTTAGCCGTTGAAGTTGCTGAGGCGTTAGCAGAGTGGATTAATCGTAAAATAAAATCTGAATTCAAACTAGGAACAAAAGGAGGTCTTAGATACAGTTGGGGATTTCCAAGCTGTCCTGATGTAATGCAACATGAACTAGTTTGGAAATTACTTCAACCAGAAAAATCTGGAATGACGTTAACTGAATCTGGGCAAATAATTCCTGAACAATCTACTGCAGCAATTGTGGTGCATCATCCTGAATCACAATATTTTGTACTTTAGATTTTCATTAATGTCTCTTTTGCAAATGTAAAATCATTAGGTGATGTAACTAACACATCTCCTGAAATATTGTGAATTTGTTTAATAAAATTAGATGGATTTTCTTTGTAATTTGACCAATCTAATTCCAAAAACTTTGCTGAATTATTGTTTTTATCTGAGGGTAATAACACACATGGAATAATTCTCAACCCTTTTGGTCTTAATTCGTTTGAAATTCTTTGAACTTGTTCTGTAGAGTGAATTACTTGTGTCATGAAACCTTTTGGTTTGGCAGCAATTTTTTTCTGAATTTTCTCAAAGTTAGGATTACTAGGTAATGATAAGAAAAAGTCAATTTTATTCCCATAGCCTAACTCGTTTAACTCCTTTACAACTTGGCTTGGAATTAAACCCGAATCTGTTGGATTTTCTTTGGATGGATCTCCTTTTAAAATTAAAATTCCATCTAATTTCAATTCTATTGATTCTTGGGTGAGATGTTTAATCAAATTCATATCTTTGTCTCTAACTCTCATGCTGATAGTAATTTGCAAATTAGAATGAATATTTTTTAATAATCTTCCAATAGATAATGCTGAAACTCGTTTAGTGCCTAATACAGAATCTGTTACATGTATACCATTACAAAAATTACTGATGTCTGAAACTCTTTGTAGGAGTTTTTCAACTGATGAATTTATTTCGTCATCTGATATTTCTCCATCAGGTATTTTTGGTGGATTCACTTCATAGATTATTGCCACAAAGAATCTCAAATTTAACTTGGTTAAAACCTTTAAACAAAAACTCAATAAAATAGATAATTCAAACATCAATTATGGATCTGAAAACTTTGAAATCATTACTCTCAAGTAAAATTAATCCTGTTTTAGAGAATAATGGAATAAACAAACTAGCATCTGTTCTTGTTGTGATTTATGGAAAAGAACCGATTGTAGTTATGACTGAAAAACCAAAACATCTGAATTTTCATGCTGGGGAAATTTCGTTTCCAGGAGGAAAATTTGATTCTAGTGATTCTGATCTTTTAGATACCGCATTACGTGAGACTGAAGAAGAAATAGGTTTGAAAATTTCAAAAGAACAAGTGACAGGGCAACTGGAACCAGTTGTAACTCTTAATTCTCATTTTACTATCTTACCATTTGTTTCAATAGTTGATGAAATTACAACACTCTCAGCAAACTATGAAGTAGAAAAAATTTTTCATATTCCTTTAGACCCTTTTTTGAAAACAATGACCAATGATCTCAATCCAAGTCATAACAGAATCCAAGAAATGTATACCTTCAAGTATCAAAATAAAATTGTCTGGGGGGCTTCTGCAAGAATACTAAAACAAATTACACATCGCCTAAATTCCTGAGATTCATTTAAAAAGAGCTCTTCGTGCCTGAAAAATATGGCTGCACGCAAGTCATCTCCAAGAAAAATTCGTCTGTTAAAAAAGACTAGACAGACTTCAGCTGTCCCAGCTTGGATTATTCTTAGGACAAAAAGAGGCGTTAGATCAAATCCAAAGCGTAGAGCTTGGAGATCAACTGATGTGGAGGTTGGCTAGATGTCTCAAGAATTAGAAAGAGTGTATACTATCAATTTAGGTAAAGTTTTACTTTCAGTGGATACACATCGTGCGCCACGAGCTATTAACATGATTAAAGAATTTGCTCGACATCACATGAAGACATCTGAAATCAAAATTGAAGAAGATCTTGCTCATATTATTTGGTCAAAAGGAGTACGTAGTCCCCCACGAAAAATTAGAGTTAGAATGAGTAAAACAGATGAAGGTTACATTTTGGTTTCTCCGTTTACTGATGAACCTGAAACTCCAGCTAAAGAAATAAAGAAAGAAGCACCAAAAGAAACTCCAGCTAAAGAAGTAAAACCAGAAACTCCAGCTAAAGAAGTAAAACCAGAAACTCCAGCTAAAGAAGTAAAGAAAGAAACTCCAGCTAAAGAAGTAAAACCAGAAACTCCAGCTAAAGAAGTAAAGAAAGAAACTCCAGCTAAAGAAGTAAAGAAAGAAACTCCAGCTAAAGAAGTAAAGAAAGAAACTCCAGCTAAAAAAACATCTAAAAAATCTAAATAAAAATTTAGTTTCTAAAAATTATTAAAAGATAATTTTATTCTAATTGGTATAGATCTAATTTATAATCAATACTGCAGTCAGGATGTGTCCAATCAAGTGTGTCTTCTTGAGGAATCATTCCTAATGGATCATATTTCTCAAATTTTGTCATTCCTTGAATAGATGATAACATTACCACTTTAGATTCACTTGAAGATGATGACATATCCATATGTGAGCTTGATTCCCCAAGTATTCCGCTAGTTAGATTTGAAATTGAATTTAAAACTCCTGCTGGGATGTTGTTTCCACCAACCACATAGAGCATTGAATGTTTTACCGAGTGTGGTGGTGCATTTTCATATAACATTTTGAGTGAATCTCTTAAAGATTCTTCAATTTTTTGACCGTCTTTGCTAGTTGTTAGTATGTTTGTTTCATTTGGAATTTCTGAGGAACTCAATGAACTAACTACATGCAATATTGCATCATTTGCAATTTTATAACATGTCTTTGGGCTTAAATCTGGATTACTTTCTAATAATGAATCGTTATCTAGAACAACGGTACACTGTGAATCTGCTTTCACTCTTTTTAATGAAATGCCTGAATTGAAAATTCTATCTTTTTCGTATTTGAATGGCATTATGGCAAATGAAATTAGTCCTTTGTCTGATTCTTTACAAATTTCTGAGACCACTGGAGATATTGCAGACCCTGTTTTTCCTGCTAAATTGGCCATTAGTATGATTGTAGAATAGCTTGAAATTTTGGATTTTATCTGGTCTGCCACTTTGTATGTTGAACCTCTGATTAATTGAACAGATGGATTAATGACTGAATCCGTAGAGACCTTGATTGAATCCTTTCCTGATTGAAGGTCTTTTTGATCATTGCTGATAATTAGACAATTTGAATTTAGAGTATCTTTGGCCTGTAGTGCTAATTTTGAGCCTGCGCCACCTAAACCAATAATTAAGATCGGTTCTTTTACTTGAAAAGTCATTTCAAGTGTTATTCTCTGATTTGGATAAAAAACCTTCTTACGTTATTTTAATCAAATCTTCAATCTAAAAAAATTAGCTTACGATCTTTCCAAGAATACTGTGCGTAGTTGCATCTGTTATTTCGACTGTATGAGTCTGACCGATCTTAATTTTGTCTTTGACAAATACTGATTTGTATGCCTCGTTTCTTCCTTTAATGCCCTCGCTAGTCTCTTCATCAAACAAAACTTTGCCTTTCCAACCGACCCATTTTTGGTTATTCTCTAATGAGATTTTATTTATTTGATTGAAGATGATTCTGCTTCTTCTTTTCACTTCTGATGCATCTATTTGGTCCCATTCTGCAGCTTCTGTACCTGGTCTTGCACTATACTTTGAAAGATTCACGATGTCTGGGCGTATTTCATTAATGAGTTCGAATGTTTTCTCAAAATCTTCATTTGTTTCTGATGGAAATCCTACTATGATATCAGTTGAAATTGTAAAGTTTTCAAATCGCTCTTTGGATTTTTTTACTACTTCTTTTACCGTGTTTACAGTATGGCCACGTTTCATATCGTTTAGGACCTTATCGCTGCCGCTCTGTACTGGGATATGTAGAAATTTGTAAACTTTATCGCTATCAAATGACTTTATCAATTCATTCTTTATTCTTGGCATATACATTGGGTTCATCATGCCTACTCTTATCATAAAATCCTCTGGAATCTCTGTTACTGCATTTATCAAAGTAGGCAAATCGGTATTGATATCCAAACCATAACATCCATTATCTGTAGAAGTTAACCAAATTTCTTTACATCCTTCACTAATTTCAGTTTCAACCTGTCTGACGATATCTCCTAATCTGTAACTTTTGAGATCGCCTTTAGATAATTTGGTCTGACAAAAAGTACATTCACTCATACAACCACTTGCAATTTCAATAATTCCAATTACCGGGTTCAATCTTACTTTTGGTAATCCTACTTTTGATAGATCAGAATCTTCTAATGCTATCTGTTTTACTCCTCTTAATGTTGAATCTATAACTTGTAATGTCTTTCCTAATGAGTTTGGCCCTAACAAGCTTGCTTTTTGAGTGATCTTTTCTACTGTATTTTGTTCAGCCTTTGGAAGACAACCTGCAACAACTAACGGTTTTGATTTCAGAGAATTAATTCGATGTATCATTTTATTTGCAGTTGAATCTTTTACCGAACATGTTACTACTATATTCAAATCTGATTCTGAAGAATCTTTGACTAGTGTATGACCTCCATTTACAATCAATCCTGAAATCATTTCCGAGTCTGCAAAACTAGCAGAACATCCATATGCTTCTACGAAAATCTTTGCCATGATTTATCTAAACAGTGCATCAATTTCTTTATTATCCATCAGTTTCTTTGATGTGACTAATTCTCTAATTGATTTTCCAGTTTTTAGGGACTCTTTGAATAGTTCTGCAGATTTTAGATATCCGATTTTTGGGGTTAGAAGTGTAACAATTACGGGACTGTTCTCTATGTTGCTTTGAAGTTTTTCTTTGTTTGCAGATAGCCCATCAATTAGATTTGCAGAAAATATTGGTAAGAAATTTTTCAACATATCTGTAGATTCAAGCATGCACTTTAGCATACCTGGCATCATTACATTTAGTTCAAACTGTCCACTTTGTGCTGCATATGATACGGCAGTATCATTTCCAATTATGTTAAAACAAACCATGTTCATACATTCTGCTAGTGATGGGTTTACTTTGCCTGGCATGATGGAAGACCCTGCATGTACAGCTGGAATTCCTAATTCTGATAGGCCTGCAACTGGACCTGAAGCCATCAATCTAATGTCGTTTGCAAGTTTGCCAATTTCAAGTGCTAAGTTACGTAATGCCCCTGAAAGATTTGCTACTGCAAATTTACTTTGCAATCCAAACTGCATATCTTTTTCTGGAACTAGAGATAATTTTGAAATCTTTGCAAGTTCTGCTATTGCAATTTTTCTATAACCTTTTGGAGTGTTGGCTCCAGTACCGACAGCAGTTCCTCCCAGTGCTATGTTTTGTAATTCTTTTTGAGATGAAACAATTACATTTCGTGCTTTTGTAATTGATGTGGCATAAGCTGTAAATTCACTTCCAAGTGTTACTGGTAATGCATCCATCAAATGGGTTCTTCCAATTTTTTTAAATGATGAAAATTCTTTTGCTTTTTTTGTTAATGATTTTATTAATAGGTCGATTGCGGGAATTGTATCTTTTAGATTAATTAGAATTGCAACATGCATTGCTGTTGGATATGTATCGTTACTTGATTGTGACATGTTTACATGATCATTTGGATGTAGATGTTGATACTGACCTTTCTTTTTGTGTAATATTTCTAGAGCAACATTTGCAATGACTTCATTTGAATTCATGTTGAATGCAGTTCCAGCACCAGAATTGATCATATCAATTACAAATTGATCTGTGAATTTTCCTGTTAGTATTTTATCACATGCAGAAACTATTGCATTTCCACGTTTAGCATCAATTGCTTTTGTCTTCATGTTTGCAATTGCTGCAGATCTTTTTATCATGACAAATGATTTTATTAAATTTGGATGTGCTTTGTTTCCTGTCACATGATACTGTTTAACTGCTCTTCCAGTAAATGCTCCATAATATGCGTCAGAAGGAATTTGGACTTTGCCTAGCGAATCTTCATCTAATCTGAATTTCATATTGATTTTTCTTTATTTTACCATTATTCATTCTTTTTCTAGTGATTTTTTTTTATTTTTAGGGAGTAAAATGGGAATTATTATATATGAAACATGAATCACGTTGTTTTATGAATAAGCGTATCAGTATGCTCTTTACTATTGCAGCAGTAGCTGTAATGGGGGCAACCTTATTCGGAAGCACATACACACAAACCCAAATTGGTGGACAATCACTCGACGTTTCAAAAATGAACGCCGATGTAATTGAACAAATCCATCAAATGGGCGGTTTACAGCTTGTAATGCCAGAGGCATTCGCAGAAACTGATTGTGGCGCATTAGCAGACTCTGGACGAAAAGTCGTAGAGTTCAATTTGACTGGTGAAAGTGTTTCCCTTCCAATCATGGGAGGAAAGACATTCAATGCAATGACCTTTAGTGGACAAGTCCCAGGACCAACACTAAGAGTTACTCAAGGCGATGTCGTAAAAATGACACTAACAATCCCAGCAGATGAAGTTACTGGACACGGTAACGACATGCATGCATCACAAATGTCTGCAGGAAACTTTGAATCCGTTAATCCGGGTGAAACAAGTCAATACTGTTACATTGCAGAAGCAGCTGGTGTTTTCAAATACCATTGTTCTGGTGTCAAACTCATTGGAATGGATCAACACGTTCTTTCCGGCATGTACGGACTAACAATTGTTGACCCAATCGATGGTTACAACAAATTAATGGTCGAGAAAACAGCAGTTAGTAATGGCAAAGTAACATTGGACAGACAGTTCTACGATGCAGATGCATTAGAGTTCACACTCCAATACAACCAATTGTACCTTACACCTGAAGGTAATTATGATGCCGGAAAAATGTTCGGACATCAAAACACTGCAACAGTTGTTAACGGAATGCAATTCGGTTATGTACCAAACATGTTACATAACATCCTTGTAAAAGGTGATGCAAACAAGAACATCTTTGTTGCACAACCATGGAATGGACTTGAACACAAGCAGTACCAATCACAACTCTTATTTGTTGAAAATGATCAACATGTAAGACTCTTTGTTGAAAACCAAGGTAACGAACCAGTATTTTTCCACATTGTTGGTGAAATCTTGGACAGAGTTACACAAGGTAACAGAGTACAATCCGCAGCAACTGAAACATGGTTACTCGGTGGCTCACAAGGAATGATTGTTGATTTGGTATTTGATGAACCAGGTGCATATGCAGCAGTTAATCACGACTATGCAGCAATTTACACTGGCGCAGCTACAGTATTTGTAGCAGGTGATCCATTTGGATTGAATCCAAGATTGGTCGATGCAGGAGTAATTCCAGCACCAGTACCATCATATGCTTATGCATTGGGTAACCCAAGTGATGCTGTCCCACCAATGGGAAAGAACAGCATTGCACATCCAGCAGTAAACATTCATGGTCTATACACTGATGAAGTAGCTTCTGAAATGAAAGATGCAGGTATGATTCCTTTATGGGAAGTAATACCAACATTACCACCAGTACCTTAGATAGGTACTAAATTCAACTTTTTCTCTTTTTCTATTCTTAATGAGTTATATTCTGTAGTTTTTTTCTTAATTACATGGGATTTGATGATTCTGTTTTAATTTGTGATGAAGTAGATCCAGTTTTGAATAAGATATTACAGGATAATGGATTGAAAGTTTCTTATGAACCAAAAATTACTCCTGAACAGATTAAAGAAAAAATTTCTAATTTCAATATCGTGATTGTTCGAAGTCGAACTACTATTACACGAGAGATGATTGAGAAAGCTGATAAATGTAAAATCATTGCTCGAGTTGGAGTTGGATTAGATAACGTTGATCAAGTGGCAGCTAAAGAAAAGAACATTCGAGTAATTAATGCTGCAGAAGGTGCAATGAATGCTGTTGCTGAATTAGTTTTAGGATTTATGCTGACATTGTCTAGACAAACAGCAAGAGGTGATAGAGCAATTAGAAATGGTCAGTGGTTGAAGAGTGAGTTGAAAGGAACAGAACTTAAAGGCAAATATCTTGGAATTATTGGATTAGGAAATATTGGAAAAAGATTAGGACGACTTGCAAGAGGACTTAACATGAACATTATTGGTTATGATGTAGTTCCAATTGATGAAGAGTTTGCAAAAGAAGTTGGATTGATGAAAGCTGATTTGGATACATTGCTGCAAAGCTCCGATTACATCTCAATTCATGTGCCTTTGTTAGACTCTACATATCATTTGATTAATGCTCAAAAAATGACTACCATGAAAAAGACTGCAAAAATTATCAATACTTCTAGAGGCGGAGTAGTTGATGAAGATGCTTTGTACGAAGCAATAAAAAATGGTAATTTGGGTGGTGCTGCTTTGGATGTATTTGAGAAAGAGCCTGCAATAGGAAACAAATTAGCCGAGTTGGATAATGTCATTTTAACTCCTCATATTGGGGCTCAGACAAAGGAGGCTCAATCTTTGGCAGCCAACATAATTGGTGAGAAAATTATTCAGATTCTGCGTGGCGTAATCTGATTTCTGCGTAAACTAGAAGAATAACCCAAAAAAGCTTGACTGATACGTGATTAAATATCGCCTCATTCTTTTTAAGACGGATTTTGTAGAAACTCCATATGCGGAGAAGTCAAGGTATGGATGTACAATCTGACCGACTAGGAAGAATGCCAAGTTTGGGTTCACTTGCAAAAATCTCAATTGGATTAATTATAATTGCAATCATTTCTTCAGCCTTTGTTTATGCGGAGACTTCCACTGTTGAAGTGAATGGAGTCTCTTATGATGTTGATTATACTGGCACAGGAGTAACTGTTTCTTCGATGACCGCTGATGCTGATTTTATTTCTTTGATTATTGGAGTGGATGTTACAGGTTCTCCTGGAACTTTGGAAATTACACTGGATAGAAACTTTTTTGATTCTGTTTATCAAGGTGAAGATGATGACTTCATCGTTTTAGTTGATGGTGATGAGCCTGAATTTTCTGAAACAAATACCTCTGATCAAAGTAGAACTCTAAGCATTACATTACCTTCTGGAACCGAGGAGATTGAAATTATTGGCTCTCAATTTGGTTCATCTGGATCTATACCTGAAGAGGAAGAGGAAGTTACTCAACCTGAAGAGGAAGAGGAAGTTACTCAACCTGAAGAGGAAGAGGAAGTTACTCAACCTGAAGAGGAAGTTCCCACGCCAATTGTTGAGAAACCTGTAGATGAAAAACCAAAGACAGAATGTGGACCTGGAACAATTCTACAAGATGGTGTTTGTGTTTTAGATGAAAGATGTGGACCTGGAACTGTTCTTGAAGGTGGCGAATGTGTAGCAGAACCAGTTACGGAATCTGAAGTTACACCTCAAGGATTAGGAAAACAGCTAGTCATTGGAGTTGTTGCAGCATTTGTCATTGCAGGAACTATTGGACTTGTTTTGGCTATAATGTCAAAAGCAAGTAAGAGTAGCAAATAATCTAACAACTTAATTTTTCATTATTCATTAAATTACTAAATTCAAATCCTGAATATTGTAAAGTAGTGGTATATGGAATTATTCCAATAATTGGAGTGTTGATGTTTACCATTACATACAACTTGTTTGGGTCTATTCTGATATCGCCTCCATCGAATTCAAAATCTAAGTTCATGAACACATATTGTGCTGTAGTAAACTCTTGAGAGGAAAATACTCCTTTTTGAATAGCAGTTGATGATGGATTTATTGTAAGTGGATATACGGTAAATATTCCGTTTTGTTTCATATCATAAAACGTAATTATTTCAAATTTGTTAAGACTCATCCAATATGGCATAGTATTACAAAACTCCACATCTCCGCCATTTGATAATTCAAAAAAACTGAACTTGTCTTTACTCCATTTGAATTGTAACTGTTCTGCTGCAATTATGTTCAATACTGAATATGCAAATGGAATTATTATGACAATTATTGCTACTAGTGTTATCTTGGAGTATTTGTTCATTTTTTAAATTACGATAATTTCTTTGTTAATTAAATATTGAATTGCTTTTGCTGCTTCATCATCTGAAATTTTTTCTTCAAGCCACCATGTAACTACATTTTTTACCCAACTTGGTATATGTATATCTTGAAGATTTTTTTCGCTAAAGTTATCTGGAATTTTAATTACTTTTTTATCTACAAATTTATTTATTGCATCTATGAAAAACCCATCAGAAATTTGGTTGTTAAGCCAACTAAATGCAAACTGTTTCATTACAGTTGATATGCAAACATTTTCCGAATCCAATAAATCAAATGATATCGTATCTTCTCCCCCAGAATATTTAACATCTAAAACATATTTTCCTGGAGGAAAAATTTCTGCCTCAAATGGCATCACTGATGGGATAGGAGTTTCTAAATTAGATATTGGAATTGGAATTGCACTACTTGTTTTTCCTGCTTGATCTGTAATGTGTAAAATTGCAGGGTCACCAGTAATTTCAGAGACCTTAATGGTATAGAATAATTTTTCACAATAATTGTAAGTGGTCTTTTCCATTACAATTTCAACAGAAGGTATGGCGTAAACAAATGGTAGAGTGCCAAAGACCACCAAAGCCATGATGAGTATCCCTTGTATTGCCTTCATCTGGTTTTCTTTATGATTACTTAATAAAAATCTCAAATCTATGCTCAGAAATCCTTTTTAATGAAATATGGTGACATGATTCATCGAGTTTTCTGCGGATGCAAACTCTTTGGGTGCGGTTGAAATACCCACTCAAGGAGCATTTTGATTGCTTACCGGTGCTGCTTGACGATTTAAGTTATTAAAGGGTGATTTTACTAAAATCGATATGCCTAGTATACAAGACAAAACTTGGATCAAATTATGGAAAGAGAATACTCCAGAAATTAGAGAAAGAGTAGTAGAATGGCGTAAAGATAATGCCATTACTCGTATAGATAGACCAAGTCGTTTGCAAAGAGCTCGCAGATTAGGCTACAAAGCAAAACAAGGCATTGTTGTTGTTAGAATGAGAGTTGGTACTGGTGGTATGCGAAAACAAAGACCAGTTGCTGGAAGAAGACCAAAACATCTTGGTGTTACTCGAATCAAAGCAGATGATGACATGAAGACAGTTGCAGTACGAAGAGTACTTGAAAGATATCCAAACATGAAACTTTTAGGTTCATACTTTGTTTACAAAGACGGTATGCATTACTGGTTTGAAGTTATCTTGGCAGATCCAATGCATCCAAGAATTGCACAAGACAAAGAATTACGACAAAGAATTCCTCAAATCATCGCATAAATTGAAATCAATTTTATTCGTTTTACTTTTACTACTAGTAATTACACCTGCATTTGCCCAATTATCTGATAGGACTGGGTTGGTAAACAGATTGGAAGTTAAAACTGGTGGGCATTCTTTTGAAGTTCAAACAGTTTCAAATTTTGATATTTTAAATTATGAATTTGATGACGATAAAAAACGACTTACTCTATACATCAATAGTGGTCTTGAAAATAATTTAGGTGAAGTATACATTCCACAAACTCTTTTGAGTGGAAATTTTACTTTTTACATAAATGGTGAGCCATATTCTCCCAAAGTAAAAGTCAATGATCAAATTTCATTTATTACATTAAATTTTACAGGTTCTGGTGATAGTAGAATCGAGATTATAGGCACTAATTATCTTCATGGGGTAAATCAAACTACAATTGATGAACCATCCAAAGAAATTGATAATGGCGGCGGTTGTCTTATTGCAACTGCAGCATATGGTAGTGAACTAGCTCCACAAGTACAACAACTACGTGAAATTAGAGACAATCAATTACTCAAAACAGAATCAGGAAAATTATTTATGAATTCATTTAATGATGTGTACTATTCATTTAGTCCTATAATAGCTGATTACGAGCGTGAAAATCCAATCTTCAAAGAATTAGTAAAGATTATGATTACTCCAATGATCTCATCTCTATCTATATTGTCTTTATCTGATGATTCTGAATTTTTGATGGTCGGATTGGGAATTTCTATAATATTATTAAATATTGGAATGTATTTTGTAGCACCAACAATAATAATTGTAAAATTAAAAACTCCTAAAATTATTAATAAAGATTATCATAATTAGCACTAGTGAGGAAAATCTTTTCTTCTTAAATATGATAAATCATAAAAAAATAATTAATGGTAAAAAGAATCACAGTGATGATTGAAGATGATATTGAGAAGAAACTTCGTGCTAAACAAGCAAAAATCATGCAGAAAACAAACTCATCTTACAGTTATTCCAAAGTAATCAATGATACTCTGAAACAAGCTTTACGTTAATTTGGTAATGAATTTAAAAAATTCTTAAGTCTGAACTAATTCGTATCATCATATGAAAAAATCTACTAAAGGTGCTATTGCTATTACAATCAGTATTGCTGCATTCTATGGAATAATGATGATGCTACTTAGTACTCCATTTTGGGGGTATTGATTTGAGATTTATTTTTATTTTGTCTGTATGGTGATTATTTGTGGATAATGGTAAGGTTGCATTAATTGGTGGATTTTGTATTGTTGTGATGCTGTCTGTGTTGCTTGTTATGCTTTAGATATTCCCTAAAATAGTGGTGATTTTACCACCTTCATTATTGGGAGAAAAAGAGGCGTTAGCATTTTTAAAAAAGAGCAATCAATCAATCATTGCTGCATGGGAGTCTTACAAGGTACAGATTGGAGATTCGGAGAATAAACAACTAAATGAAGTTTTTAGGCAGATGTTCAAAGCCTGGACTCTGTCAAATCAACGAGCAATAGACCTTTTGGAAAATAAAAGTAAATCAAAGAAAAAAGATAAAAAATCTAAATAATTTTATTCGCTTAATAATTTTTGAATAACTGCATCTACGTTACCTGATTGTCCAAAGGAGACATCTCTCAAGATTCCTTTTCTGTCTACTATGATCATAGAAGGTGTTCCTTGTAAAGCAAATTTTTCAAAAGTTTCCGCTGAATACTCTTTTGATTTCATGTAATCTCTAACTCTTTGGATTATCTGTTTTCTATATTCTTCTGGTTGTGAATCAAATTCTGGAATTTGTCCATAGATAAACTGCATTACTTTATCATCACTTACTTTACCATCTATCTTGGTTAGTTTGTCCATTGCTAATGGAAATGGGATCTTGTATGGTAGTTTGTTACCTGATTGTAGTTGTCCGTACATTGATAATGCATCTTTTGTCTCCCCAATTACTTCACCTGTCTCGACTAATTTTTTCAAATTTTCCAAAGTATTTTTATCATAATCTTCAAAGGCTGTGGCGATTCCTATTACACGTACCCCGTCATCTTTGTATTTGTTGTAGATGTTAATTGCCTCAGGTAGTGCATGCATAAAGCAGCCAGGACAATTTACCTGAAATACCTCTACTAGTACGATGTGGTCTTTTTCCTGATCAAAGTTTGTTGGAGCTCCTTGAACCCAATCAGAGACTGCAAAATTTGGCGCTTTTTGTCCTATTACTACACTCATCGTTCGACGTTGATTTTTTTTCTTTTAAAAAGATAACGCATATTCAAGATGATGCAGATAATTCGGGTAACCTAATATAGGATATAAAAAACCTGAAAGCAAAATGCAGGCAGTAACTCAAAACAGATTGGATCTATTTGCGGAGATGGAGGCAAAATATGAAAAAAAAGATACTGCCTACTTTGTGAATCTTTTGACTCATCCAGATTTTGTCATAAGAACTAGGGCTACTTGCATTCTAGTTGATTTTGGTGGCGAAGATAAAGTTCCACATGTGGCGCAAGTTTTGAAAAATGATACAAACGAGCTTGTAAGACATGAAGCAGCATTTTCACTTGGACAGATGTGTCTATCTAGTTGCATTCCTCCTTTGGCTGATGCCACACTTAATGATCCTAGTTTGTTTGTAAGACACGAAGCTGCAATAGCACTTGGTGTGATTGGCTCAAAAGACGCAAAAGCAATTTTAGAAAAAGCATTAAATGATCCAGAGACTCCGGTAGTAGAGTCTGCTGTGGTCGCATTATCAAATATTGAATTTATGGAAAAGTTAAGTAAGAATGAAAAGTTTGCAAAACTAACTGGTGGATAAGATGAATTTTACAATTGGAATAATTGCAGCAGTGGGCGTTTTAGTAGCAATCAGTTTAGTTTTCATTGCAATGGATCCTGGATATATTGTAGAACCTGAAGCAAAACCTGTTGCATGTACTATGCAATATGATCCAGTTTGCGGTGTTGATGGTATAACTTATGGCAATTCATGTATGCTAGGTGCAGCAAATGTGCAACTTGCATATCCTGGTGAATGCGCAGTTCAAAAACCATTGCAGGATGGATTTACTAGAATGACATCTACACAACATCCAGGAGTTGGCCACGAAGCACATCAATCAGTTTCTGTCATTCCATTATCTGATAAAATCTACTCAGGTACATTACATTATGATGCATCTGAACCAATTCAGCTAATTGCATTACATGGTCCGCTAAAAGATGGCGAAGCTAAAGGCCAACCAACTTGGACTCCAGATGGCACAACAAAATATGCACTTACATTTGTAACTCCAGATAGTGCAATTGGAGAATGGAAGTTTGCAGGTAATGCAGTTGCAATTCATACAAAAAATACAACACCATTTACTGTTGATTACAAAGTTGACAGTTCAATATCTGATACTGTAATTTCTGGAACTATGGATTCAGTGCAAGATCCTGGAATGGGACATGAATCACACCAAATTGCAGTAATTATTGCTCCATCAAGTGATGTTTATTCTGGAATTCTTTCATACTCTGCATCTGAACCAATTCAACTGATATCATTAAGAGGTCCAATAGGTCCTGATGAAAATCCAGAAAAAATTTGGACTGTAGATGGTACAAATATTTTTGAGATGACGTTTGTTGATCCTAAAAATGCAATGGGCTCTTGGGAGTTTGCAGGTAATGCACTTGCAGTTCACACTAAAAACACTACTCAATTTACAGTAAGTTATTCTGTTAGTGCTATGAAATCCCCAGGAATGGTGTCTCCAGTTATGACAATGCCTGCTCTTCCAACAACTCATACAGTTTCAATTCCACAAGGTGTGTCATCTCCTGGATGTGAGACTAGCGACTCTTGCTATCTGCCATACTCTTTAGAGATTAATGTTGGCGATACTGTCTCATGGAGTAATGATGATACTGCAGCACATACTGTAACTTCTGGAACTCCAGATGGAATAGATGGTGTATTTGATTCTGGATTATTTATGTCTGGAACTAGTTTTGATTTTACTTTTGATAAAGCAGGAACATATCCTTACTTTTGCTTGGTTCATCCTTGGATGATTGGACAAATTGGTGTAAATGAATTTGAAGAGGTATATGTCAATCCAGTTGAAGAACCAATTGCAGAACCTGCACCAGTTGAAGAACCAGTTGAAGAACCAGTTGAAGAACCAGTTGAAGAACCAATTGCAGAACCTGCACCAGTTGAAGAACCAGCTGAAGAACCAACTCCTGAATCAACTGAGAAACGTTCAGGTCCAGTAGAAGTTACAATGGCATTAGGAACTAGTTCTCCTGGATGTGAAACTACAAGCGAATGCTACCTTCCTTATACAGTTGAAATTTACTCTGGAGAACCAGTACTTTGGATTAATGCTGATTCAGCAGCACATACTGTAACTAGTGGATTACATTCAACCCATGATGGATTATTTGATTCAGGAATGATAATACCAAAAGAAACATGGGAGTATGTCTTTACTGATGTAGGTGAGTATGATTATCATTGCATGTTGCATCCTTGGATGACAGGCAAAGTAATCGTACAGTAGATTTTTACTGTAAATATTGTAAACATACAATTGTTTAATTTCATTATGAATTGTAAATGGAATCCCTTGTTGTTAGATGCAGAAATTGTAAAGTGAGATTTTCTATTCCAGAGATGGGACCATGCTCTGATTTGGAATATGAAAAATATCTGCAAGATTCTGGTGTATCTTGTAAGTGTGGGAATAATGATTGGGAATTATTGGATTGAATTTTGTTTATTTATCATGGATTTAAAATGTTACATTCTTTATAGTGATATTACTTTACTACCTTGCTCAGAAGCTTCAAATTTGTAAATCTTTTCTACATTTGAATCTTCAAATATTTCCGAATCATGAGTAATTATGATAAACTGCATTGGTTTTCCGACATTAGTAATATCTGATAATTGGGATAATACTCCAACAAGAGCTTTTTTACGTTCCGCATCAAGATGTGTGGTGGGCTCATCAAGAATCATTAGATTGAGATTTGACGCACCAAGTAAACTTGCCATGCCTAGTCTTAATGCAAGTGCAACACTCACTTGTTCACCTCCACTAAGTGATTCGATATCCAAAACTTCAGTTTTAGAATAACACGATATGGATATGTCTCTAGTCTTTTCTGAAAGTAATATTCTTTGAATTTTTGTGTTTAATAATGTAAGATATTCTGAAGATTTTATTGATATAGTGTTTAGTGCCCATGATCTTAAGCTCATTGCTACTGGACCATCTCTACTAAATATGTTAATTTGAATTGCGTCTAATTTCTCTACATATTTTTTAATGATTTTAAGTTCTGAAACTATATCTTGTATTATTTTTATTTGTTCATGGTATTTTGTGATTTTCTGTATTACTGCACCAAGATGCTGATCTATTTGTGAAAGTTCAACTTGTTTCCCATCAATTATTTTTTTAAGATTTAGAAATTCTTTTTGATTAAATCCTTTTGTTTCATGTTCTAATTTTATAATATTTTCAAAAATCGTTTTAGCATGTGAATCTATCTGAGATATCTCTAATAAATTACCATCATTGGAAATTGGAATATTTTGAACACTATTTTTCTTTATTTTTACCTCATCCTTAATTTTTATCAAATCTTCTTGATCTTTGATAGAATGTGCTCTTAATGTTGCTTCAGCATCTCTTGCCTTTTGTAATTTTTGAGAAAATTCAATTCTTTTTTGATTGTATACGATCCGTTCTTTTTCAACTGAAATTATTTGTTCATTAATATCTGATATCTCTTGAATCAAATGTTCTATTTGAAATAATGGATTTAGTTTTTCAACTTCTGAGTCACACACTGGACATTTATTGTCTTTTAGTTGGATCTTTTCAGCAAGAGCCTGTTTTTCTTTAAGTGATGCAATTTGACTCCTTAAATCTTGAATTCGTTTTTGATTTTCTTCAACTGCTAACTCTATTCGCTCCATTTTTGATTCTAGGTCTTTTTTCATACTTACGTGCTCAAAACAACCCTCACAATCATGTATTTTGTGCTCTTTTTCGGCTATTTCATGTTGAATTTCTTGTATTGCTGTTTTTGCATAAACTTGTAATTCTTTTTTTCTTAACTCCAATTGATTAATTTTGTCTATTTTTGGGGTTTCTATTTCAACTTTTGCTCTAAGGGTTGAAATCTCTTCTTGTAATTCTATTTGTTTTTCTTTTAGTTGTTCTTTCTGTGGTTTTGATTCTTCAAGTTCTGTATTGTATTTTTGTAGATCTCGTAATAAAATATCTATATGCGTATCGTCATAACCTATGTCGTTTCGTATTTTTTCACGAAAGTTTTTGGTAATAATTTTCATAGTTTCTGATGCGATATCTAATTTATCAATTCCAATTATTGCATTTAGTAATTCTTTGAATTCTTTTGGTTTTGCTTTGATTATTGCATTTAATTCTCCTTGTTGTACAATTGATGCTATTTTTAATTTCTCAAAACCCAATCCGATAGTTTTTTCAATTTCGGATGTCATAGATTCTCCAAATTGTTTTCTTTCACCAGCTGCAATTTCTAAAAATCCATCGTTAATTTTTTCAGTAAATTTTGCAGCTAATCCTCCTTTATTGTCTATTTTTCTTACTGCTTGATACTGCTTTCCATTTATGTTGAACTCTACTTTGGCATATCCTTGATTCGATCCTCTTTTTATCAATCCTTTATTTGATTTTCTTGTATGTTGACCAAATAATGCAAATGTAATTGCATCTATAATGCTTGATTTTCCTGCACCATTTTGTCCTACAAATACGGTTACACCGTTACCAAATTCTAACTTTGTTTCAGAATGAGATAAAAAATCTCCTAATTCAATTTTTGTTATCATTTTGTGTCTCCTCTTTGAATTTCTCAAAATTCTCAATTATGATCTGAGTCGCTTCTTTGGTTTGTCCTGAAGCTAGTAGTGGAAGTAATTCTTTAATTGCAAATTTTGCAATTTGTTCTGACCCAATTGCATCCATTGACAATCTGAGCATTTCATCATCTATTGTGCTTGGTCTTTCTAGAAATACTGAGGAATCTGATGCTTCTTTGGAAATAATCCTCCAAAAACATCTTAATGTAAGTGAATTTAGCCGTGAAATCTGTGCTTGTATTTGATCTGTTTCGATATTTTCTCCCTGAATTTTTATCTCGACTATTGGCTTTCTTTCCATAATTCCAATTTTTCTAGAAATTTCATCTACTGATTTTGTTAATTCATTATACTCAGTTTTGAATGAAAATTGTTCTCTTGTGTCTAATTCTACCCAATTGGGGTTTACTTGATTATCTGATATATCTACTTCAAAGAACCCTTTCTTAGTTTCTTTGATTCCTTCACTTGTAGTTAATTCTATTGAACCTGGATAAGCTACAGGTCCATTAAGGTGATTGAATTGCTTTATGTCATGATCATGTAGATGTCCCATTGCATAATACGTAAAATTTTTTGGTAAATCGGTTGACTGCAATTCTCCTGCAAACTTGTTAAATTCTGTAATTCCTTGATGCATTACCAAAATTTTATGTCCATTATGTTTACTTGCAATTCCATCAACGATTCTAAATTTTTCTTCAAACTGAGGAATCTCAGCTTTTCTTATTTTGTCAAATCCTACTATTAAAACTCCTTTGTAATTAATTGGGATTCCCTGTCCTATGTATTTTGAAAATTCTAAGTTATGATATACATACGGAATTGGTGTTGTACGAATTCTACTTATGTCATGTTCTCCTAAAATAAAAAATGAATCGATATTGTTGTTTTTTAATCTCTTTAATGCATTTGCCATTTGAACTATTGCTGTTCCGTTTGGATTTGGAACGTGAAATATGTCCCCTGCAAATATTACAAAATCTACATGATCTTTAATTGAAATGTCTATTGATTGATTAAAAACACGATATACATCTTGTTCTCGTTCCTCTGATCCGTATTGTACTAATCCCAAATGTGTATCTGAAATATGTGAAAATAGCATTAATCTAACAACAAATCTTTCTGAACAAGTCCCTGTGTTGATTCCACTGCAATCTCACTCATTTTTTCTGCATTTGCCCATGCATTGACTGCACTTTGATCTGCCCCCATGATTTTTTCTTTTACCTCTTCTACATGGACTAATGATGGTAAATTAGTCCATTGTCCTACTAGTATTGCATCGCCTACATTCAAAGATGTTAATTGAGCAATTAATTCACGACTAGTGGATTCTGTAGCAGCTGCAATTTGGCGTTGGTCGTCTTCTTGAATAATCTTCATTATAGCGAAAGAACCTAATTGGCTGAGAACATTAAGATCTACACTTCGTGGTCTTTGTGAAACTATTCCAAGACCTAACCCGAACTTCCTTCCTTCTCTGGCAATTTTTGCTGCCCAATATTTTGCACTAGTGTCATGATCCTTTGGAATGAATACATGTGCTTCTTCGATTATTACAAAAATTGGTGAATTAAATTTATAATTTCTTTCTCTTTTTGTTCTTCCATGTTTTACTATACTAGCATCCTTTCTATCTTTGAGTAATTGTTGTAAATAAAATGCAAGTGCTACGTTAGCTTGTTTTTCAGATAGCTCTGAAATATTTAGAATATTTGTACGTCCTTCTTTAATAAAACTTATTGGATCCCCCATATCTGGATCTAAAATATCTTCAAATCTCCTTTGAGCTTCTTCTATTATGTCTTGTACTCTATATGCTGACGTTCTGATTTCTTTTATTTTCTTATCTTCTGAATTCACAATGAATTCTACTTCTGTTTCTAGTTTTTTCCAAAATTCTTTTGATTCTTTGACCTGTTTTGTAAATGCCATTCTAAGTACTCTTTGTTGAACATTAGCACCATCTCTAATCTCTAGTACTTCTGATAATTGATCTGCATCTAATAATCTGGGATTTATTTTTGCATCAATTACATTTATTCTTGGAATATTTAGTGTTGTATAGTCATTATGATAATCAAAAATTATTACAGTCCCTTTTAGTTTTCCAATTTGTTTTGTAATTAGAGAAACGAGATTACTTTTCCCCATTCCCGTCATCGCTAATATTCCTAAATGTCTTGAAACAATTTTATCGAGATTGATTTTTACTTCGATTGTTTTTTCTCTTAATAGATTTCCAATTTTGACCCATCCGTCTTTTTGTGGGCTAAAAATAGTCTCTAGATCTTCTTTTGTTGGTTGAGATATTGGCGTTCCTGGTATTGGTGGTACAGACGGTATAATTGACTGTCCTTTTCGTAAATTTTCTAAAAATCCTAAAATTCCGATATGCGCCGTGTATGTTTTATCTCTCTTGTTAATTTCTGCAATTTCTGTGCTCTCAAATGCTTCATCAAAATTTTTAACATCTGCAAATGCAGCACTTGACACAGATGATTTTTCAACTAATCCGAGAATTTCTCCTTCATCTGAATCGATTTTAATATATTCTCCAACCGAAAGTGGTCTTGATGTAATGGCCGTTACAAATGTTGGCTTTGACTCTCCTATTACAAAACCTGCATTCAACTTAAAACCTCACGTGAACCAATCTCATTACTTAATCCTAACAAGCTAACCATTTTTGCAAGTTCTTTATCAGATATTTTACAGTTGTTATGTGCCAATTTCAATGCATATGGATATCCTCCAACACTGCTTTTGTATAGTTTATTCATTATTGATTTTATTTCATCATCATCTCTATTTCCACCTAAAAATTCTAGCTTTATGATTGGTGTTGAATCACTTAATCTAACAAATGTTGAAGAAATTATTTTATCTGCTCCGTATTTCTTTTCAACAAATATTTTACTAAATCCTGCACCTTTTGTAATGTGATTGTAATAAAAAATATCCCCTGCTAATGAACCAAGATTCTCAAATTGTTTTTTTGTATTTGACGTCTTTGCAATGAAAATCACGTTGTCTCTTTTTTTTATTGTTTTTACAACCATTGCATCTAATGATGATTGTCTTGTCATAAATTGTGAATGAAGTGACCCATCCATTAATACTAAATCTGCTAAATCGACAGTTTTTTCACAAGCTTCAATTTCCATTTTGCTTGCAATTTTTGATAGATCTATATCAGAACCTAACCCTGAATCGTGTAAATCTACCAATACTTCCCCATTTGATTTAATTGATACTGCAGTTGTTGCCCAAAGTTCAATTCCTTGAAATCTCGTATTGTTAAAACTACTATCTATTCCGGCAGTAACCACGTCTTGTTTTGTAGGCGTAAATTCCACCCAATTTTGCTTTGCTTTTTCTAAAATCTGTTCAAATTTAGGTCCTTTTAGAATGGACAACATTTTCTCTCTGTTGATGATGGCATCTTTGTATACAGTATTTAGCACAACAATACTTTGTTGGTTCGAATAAAATCTTTAGGTTATACTGATCATTCACCTATATGACACTTAAGTTAAACTCAACCAATTCTACCTTTCAGAACTATTTTTTCACTAGTGCCTGACGGAGTTGAATTATCGACGTATCTAATTTCATATTCGTCACCAATGTGAACCGTCTTTCCATTTATGGTTCTTGGAATTTTTATTTTTACCTCAAAGATGTTCGTATTTTTTCCAGTCTCTACTAAATAATTGGAATTTGCATCAAAACTAGGATTTGACAAACTGGTTCTGATTCCACCTTCTCCTCTAAACTCAAATCGACTCAAAGATATCTTGTCTTCATTTTTGGAATCTCTGTTTGCATCTGGCTCATAAATCCTTAATGTAAATTCATGACCTATCCTAGAACCGCCCCCCACTGTCTCTACATTAGCATACGACTTTGATAGTGAGACTGACTGTGTTATGGTTTGTTTATCTCCACTACTATCTGATGCATCCAAATATTTTATCAAGACAACATCATCTTGGTTCAACGGTCTTCCATTGATGGTATCCGGCAATTCTAACTTTACATAAAATTCTCCAGTATCAGGTCCGGTCTCAATCATAGTTGATGGACCCGTAATTGAAATTCCGTTAATTGTAAACTCAAACAATCCTGTAGTTGATACAGTTTCTACTCCATTATGGGCCACATTCAAGTCATCATCTTGAATGTAAAAATTAATCACACTACCAACTGATGCTGGAACGACTCGAACACTTTCCTGTTTTTTAATTGGAGTTGTAGTCTTTTCAAGATCTTTAATTGTGACATTTGAATTTGTAGTAACTTTAGTTGCTCTAACTTCAATTTTTCCTAAACCTCGTTTTTCTAACCTCTCTGCAGTTTCTTCGCTGACACATGCTGGGGAACCATTATTTCTAATCACTAAGGAAAAACCATCTTTACAAGAAATGTCCTCTGCAGAAACTCCTCTTTTCATCTGTTTTCTTGGAGATTCTGCGTCTGCACTAGTAAAACTCCCCATAATTCCAATAGATAATATCAGAAATAAGGCAATTCCAAATGATGCCTTTGTACCAAAACTCATAATTTCATTATTCATTTTTTACCATAAATAGATTGATGATAAATCATACTGGTTCCAAATTATCGATTCTGATAATCTGACAATTAATTATATTTAATAAAATTAATTTTTCACTATGAAATTTGTTTTTGTCTCTGTAATTCTATTGATGTTGATTCCAACTAGTTTTGCTTTTGGCAGTCATGTCATTGATGATATGGATGCATTTGCCCAGTATCTGGATATTACTCAAATTTCCTCTGAAAAATATATCCTAACAATTGATGATAAGACATATGATATCTATTATGGGTATCATGGCAGTTTTGAAGTCAATCTAGAAAAAACACAAGAATATCCAAAACTATCTTCAATGGAAATAGTTCCTGAAAGAAAGTCAATCCAAGTTACTATGGAAAGTGTCCCTTCAACTAGTATTTTTTGGCTACGACTACCCCTAGATGTAATTTCTGCTGAAGGTGCACAATACAAGCTAACAATTGACGGTGTAAATACACAATACGACCTAATCAAATATCCTGACAACTATGCATTGGGAATGATGCTCCCAAAGGATGCAAAAAATGTTGAAATTATTGGAACATATGTTGTTCCTGAATTTGGCATGTTGCCAATTATGATTTTAGGAATTATTCTTGTTGGTACAGTTTACCTTGCTAGAAAATCTTCTTTTGGCTTTAGACTATAATTAATTAAGTGATAATTCCAAGTGATATCAATTGAAAAGAATTGGACTCTTGGGGTGTGGTGCAATTGGGACTCAAATTGCATTGGCAATTGATTCAGGTAAAATTCCTGGCACTCTAACTCATGTGTATGATGCCTCAAAAGACGCATCATCAACTCTAGTTAGTAAATTAAAAAATAAACCAGTAATTGTTGAAAATCCTCATCTTCTATCTTCACATCCAGTTGACATTGTAGTAGAGGCAGCATCGCAAGAAGCAGTTAGAAATGTTGCTCACAGTGTATTGCAAAATAAACGAGACTTGATGATCATGAGTGTTGGCGCATTACTTGATGAATCAATTTATGATATCTTGTCTGAAGCATGTGAGCATTTTCATAAAACAATCTATTTGCCATCTGGTGCAATTGGTGGACTGGATGCAATAAAATCAGTTTCCAATTTACTAGAATCAGTTACGTTAACTACCACCAAACATCCAAAATCACTCAAGGGTGCAAAATTCTTTGAGACATCAAAGATTGATCTAGAAAAAATCACAACACCAACTATAATCTTTGAAGGAACAGCTAAAGAAGCAGTAACCCAATTTCCTGCAAACATCAACGTTGCAGCATTACTTAGTCTAGTTGGAGTAGGTAGTGAAAAGACAATGGTAAAAATTGTTGCAGACCCAAACACTAACAAAAATACTCACACTATTGCTGCACAAGGAAAATTTGGAAAGATGTCATTTAACATTGAAAATATTCCAGATGAGACAAATCCAAAAACAAGCAAACTGGCAATTTTATCTGCAATTGAAACTCTAAGGAAATATTGTTCCAGTGGAATATCTATTGGAACATAATATGGCAAGAATTGCCATAATTGCCTATTTTTTAGAGTAAACCAGACCTGATCTTATTCTTTAAATGACTATTTCATGCACTGAGCTTGGTAAATGTTAGTTCAACAATCATCTAGTCTCAAAGAGGAAATTATGCGTCTAAAAAAAGAAAAAGACGTTGTTATCTTGGCTCATAATTATCAAATTCCAGATGTCCAAGATATTGCAGATTTTACTGGTGACTCGCTAGGTCTATCAAGACAGGCAGCCAAAGTTCCACAAAAAACAATTCTCTTTTGCGGTGTTCACTTTATGGCAGAGACTGCTGCAATCATATCTCCTGAAAAAAGAGTACTGATTCCTGACTTGGAAGCTGGATGTTCTCTATCTGATTCTATCACTGTAGATGAACTAAGAAACTGGAAGAAACAACATCCAAATGCAATTACAGTTGGTTATGTAAATACAACTGCAGAGATAAAATCTGAGTTAGATTATTGTTGCACTTCAGCAAATGCTGTAAATGTAGTAAAGGCAATTCCTGCTGATAAAGAGATCTTATTTTTACCTGACATGTTTTTGGGTTCTTATGTTGCCAAAGTTACCGGAAGAAAGAACATGTTCATCTGGGCAGGTGAGTGTCACGTCCATGCAGGTATTAAACCAGAAGATATTACAAGCAAACTAAATTCACTTAAAGACGCTGAATTTGTAATTCATCCTGAATGCAGTTGCACCACACCAATGATGTATGACGCAGCATCTGGAAGTTTTGATGGAAACAAAGTATCTATCTTATCCACTGAAGGAATGCTAAATCACGTAAATAATTCTAAAGCAAAGAACTTTGTTGTTGCAACTGAGACTGGAATCTTATACAAAATGAAACAACAAAATCCAGACAAAAATTTCATCCCAGCATCTGAAAAAGCAGAATGCCAATACATGAAGATGATAACCTTGCAAAAAGTCTATGATGCTCTAATTCAAGAGAAAAACCAAGTCATAGTTCCAAAAGAGATTGCAGACAAGGCAAGAACCGCAATAGAAAGAATGCTTGCAATTAGCTAATCTGAGCCTAAATTCCCAACTATATTATTTGAGCAATTTCATATAATTTTGATTTGGGATTATTTGGTAGAAATTCAAAAGAAAAAAACACTTTTCAAAAAAGAAAAGAATTACGAAAATTAGTCAAACAAAAACAACATGATGATGCTTTGAAATTAGGACTAGAAATATTGCAAAAAGCACCAGATGAACAAAACGTCTTGTTTATTGTTGGTGGAATATACTATATGAAAAATCAATACAAAACAGCCATGCCCTATTTTGAAAAGGCTTTAGACATTGGTGCTTATGATGTTGAAGTTTTAACACTAAAAGCAAACTCTCACTATTTTCTTGGAGAGCCAAAAAAAGCAATTGAATGTTGTGAAAAAATTAAAGAAATCGATCCAAAAAACAAAGCAGTTGCTGAATTACTATCTAAAATAAAATGATCATACTTCCAAACTCATGTCAATTCCTTTGACAGAGTTTGTTATACTTCCAACAGATATGATGTCTACTCCTGTTTTTCCATACTTTGCAATATTTTTTGCATTAATTCCACCTGATGCTTCAAGTAGTACTTTATCTCGCAACTTTTCTCCTTTGAGAACCTGAATTGTTTTTTTAATTTGCTCTGGTGAAAAATTATCCAACATAATTATTGTAGCCCCCTCTCTTGCTGCCAATACTGCATCTGCAGTATTTTCTACTTCGACTTCAAATTTCTTATGTTTCTTCTTTGCACTTTTAATCAAAGATACCAAAGAATCACTTACAGCAATATGATTGTCTTTAATCATGACCATCTCATCTAATCTTAATCTGTGTCTTACTCCGCCACCAATCTCCACTGCCTCTTTATCGAAATATCTCAGACCAGGAGCTGTCTTTCTTGTGGCATACAATTTAGTTTTATTTGAAATCTTTTTTACCAATTCACTAGTCTGAGTAGCAATACCGCTCATTCTTGTAAGCAAATTAAGCGCAGTTCTCTCACATGTGAGAATCTTTCCCGCATCACCAGTTATCTTCAAAATCACATCATTAGGATTTACCTTACTGCCGTCTTTTTTTACAATTGTTACACTACATCCTTTTAATTTGAAAATCTCTTTTGCATGATTCACACCTGCAACCATAGCTTTCTCCCTTGAGATAATTTTAGCAGTAATTTTTTTTCTAGGTAAGAGAACACTTGTAACATCACCTTTGCCTATATCTTCAGCTAAAAATGCAATTAACTGTTTTTTAGAATCAAATGAAATCATGATGATATTGAACTTTGTATGATTTTAAAGATTAAGTTTACGTAACTTTGATTGCGTATTTGCCTTTTTGTTTAATTCCCAATGTTTTTGAAATTTGAGAATTTGTTGGATCTACAACTAGTACAACCCCATTCCAGTCTGGTGTCAAATCAGATGATTTACATGCTGGACAAACTTTACCTGTAGTTACAAACTTGCATTTTCTACAAGCCATCTCTCGAGCCATTTAACTTGCCTCTACTTTAGCTTCTTTTGAATCGCTAGAACCGCCAGATGATTTTTTAATCTCTTCTGCAATCCATGCATCTGCACCAAGGAATGGTTGTCTGCATGTGATTCCAATCTTTCCCATTGCAGCAGCTTTACCTAATGACACTGCAGTAATTCTTGCTCTAAGTGTGGAACCAACTTTTAATGTTCTACCACTTTGATTAGCTAAAATCATTCCAGACTTTACATCGCTCTTTAGATAATCATCCATGACTTGTGACAAATGTAGTAATGCATCAGTTGGACCAATTCTTACAAATGCTCCAAAGTCTGTAATGTCTACAATTTCTCCTTGAACAATTTCTTGGAGTTTTGGATAAAATGTCAATGCTTCAAATTCTACTCTGTGGAAAGTTCCACCGTCTCCGGCAATCATCTTTCCCATTTCGTCAACTTTGGCATCTAAAATCATAATGATGTAACCTAA
>JAGXTE010000047.1 GCA_018334095.1 Nitrosarchaeum sp. | reverse complement strand
TAATATCAACCCTGACTAAATGTCTGCTTTAAGCAGTCCAGAATAGCTTTTGAAGTAGAGTTCATTGTTGGAGTAGAACCCTTTGCAGTTGTCCATGCGTCTTTAAGACCTGCCAACTCTAGTAATCGTTTAATTTTACCGCCAGCAACCAATCCTAATCCACGTGGTGCTGGAATAATTTCAATTGTAACACTTCCACCTTTTCCTCTAATCTTAAATGGAACAGAATGTTTTTCGTCACATCTACATTCCCAACTACCGCATCCTAATTTGATTGGACTTACATTGAGTAGTGCTTGATTTGTTGCTTTTTCAATTGCGATTCTCATCTGTTTTGATTTTCCTTGACCAATACCAAGGTAACCGTTTTGATTTCCTGTTGCAACAATAGCTTTGAATCTTGTTGATTGACCGTTTGATGTCATCTTTTGAATAATACCAACATCAATTACTTCACTTTTCAAATCAGGAAGTAATTTTTTGATAATACCGGCTTCTTGAATTCTTAAACCATCTTGAATAATTTCTTCAATAGAATTAATTTCGCCGGATGCAACTTTTTTTCCTAAAATTGTTTTTGGAACCCAAACTTCTTCTTCTTCTCTTCTTGGTCTTCTAGATTGCCCATTGCTTGGTTTTCCACCGCCGTAAACTTTTTGTCCGCCTCTGCCACCAGGTCCACCTCTTCCACCTTGTCCGCCTCTTCCAGCAGGTTTAGTTTGTGCAGTTTGACTCATTTTTACTTGACCTCACTATCAATAGCAGATTTAATTTTTGAAGTATCATTTTTTACTGTAAGATGTTCGCCGTTGATTCTCTCTTCTGGTGGAAAAGTTTCTGCACCTGCTGGGACTTGAAGTCCTGCATCGACAACTCCTTTTAGTGCAGCTGCCATTCTTTGTGTATATTTTCTAGTACCAGTGTATAGTACTGCATCTTTTGCTCCCTTGCCCATTGCTTTTTTTCCAGCAAGATAACCAGTAAGATATGCAGCAGGAATACTCTTTCTTGAGCCCTTCCAACCTTTTTTTAGCAAATAATTAGAGTGAGCAGATGCGATTACCTTATCGCCAGTCATGCCAGGCTTTACAATTTGGACTTGTGTATTTTCATTAGTAATGTTTACAGTGATAAAATCGTGCTTACCTATCAGTAGAGTTGAACGTTTTTTATAATTAGTTTTTTCCTCTCGTAGTCTCCTGAGGATGTTTGAATAGGCCATCTATAGAACACGAGTTTGAAACTGCTCTTATATACGTTAAGCGCGAATTATTGAAGCAAGTAAAGCCTTTTGAGTATGAAGTCTATTTTCTGCCTCATCCCATACAACTGATTGAGATCCATCAATTACTGATGATGTAACTTCATAATCTCGTTTTGCAGGAAGACAATGCATAAAGATTGCATTACCATTAGCATGTTTCATCAATGAATCGTTGACCTGATATTTTGGAAGAAATTTTTTGATTCGTTTTTGATCGTTGTTATGAATTGAAGTGTATGTATCAGTAACTACTACATCAGCATCTTTGATTGCCTTTATTGGATCAGTTGTTAGAACTATCTCAACTGACTTTGCAGATTCATTTAGAACTAATTTGTCAGGTTCAAATCCTTTTGGTGTCGCAATAGATATCTTTGCACCAGATAGGGCACATCCATAAATCATAGAGTTACACACATTGTTTCCATCTCCAATCCAAGCAATCTTAAGTCCCTTGAATTTTCCTTTCTTCTCTTTTATTGTCATAAAATCAGCTAGAATCTGACATGGATGAAATGAATCAGATAATCCATTAATTACAGGAATACTAGAAGAGTCAGACAATTTTTCAAGTAAATTATGATCATAGACTCGTGCCATGATACAATCAACATATCGAGACAAAGTCTTTGCAGTATCTTCAATTGTTTCACCCCGAGATAATTGCATGTCTTGTGATGAAAGGTTGATGGCATGTCCACCAAGCTGAAACATTCCTGTCTCAAAGCTTACTCGTGTTCGAGTTGACGGTTTTTGAAAAATCATTGCTAGTGTTTTATTTCTCAGCAATGGTTTGTTACCTTTTTTTAATTCTTTTTTTAGAACAATCGAATAATCAATTAGTGCGGTAAATTCTTTAGGGGATAGTTCTGCCAAAGTGAGTAAATTTTTAGTTTTGAGTTTCATTTCTTAAAGAATCCAAATACACCTCTTTTCTTTTTAGACTTTTCTTCTTCTTTATCTTGTTTGTGCTTGGAATTTGTCTCTTGTTCTGATTCTTGTTTCATTTCTTCTCCAGGTTTTGGTCGTCCTTGTTTAATCCACTTACGAATTGCATTGCCAAGCTTTGTTGCCTCATCATCATTTTCTGGCGGAGCAATATCATACAAATCAGAATATTTTGAAATATCTTTATCTGCAATTCCTTCAAACGGATCATCAGTTTCATTTTGTTTTGGTTCTATTTCTTTAACAGGTTCTGTTTTAGGTTCTGGTTTAGGTTCTGGTTTAGGTTCTGGTTTAGGTTCTGGTTTAGGTTCTGGTTTAGGTTCTGGAATTGTTACTTGAACTGGTTTTAGTGTTGGTTCTGAAACTGGTTCTGGTTTATGTACTTCAACTGGTTTTAGTACATATTCTGGTTTTATTTCCTCGATTGGTTCTGCTTTTGATTCAGTAATTGATTCTTCAACTAATTCTGGTTTTTTAATTTCTTTTCTGTCTACTCCAGATAAGGAACCAAATACAGTTTCTAGAAAAATTTCTTTATCAAATGGTTTAAGATCAGAATATTCCTGTCCAACTCCAAGATACAATACTGGAGTAGATGTGATTTTAACAATAGAAAGTGCAGCTCCACCACGTGCATCAGCGTCACTTTTTGTGAGAATTGAACCATTGAATTTGACATGTTCAAAAAATTCTCTGGCTTGATTTACAGTGTCATTTCCTGCCAATGAATCGCCTACGAATATTTTAAAATCTGGATTTACTACTTTGGTAATTTTGGCAATTTGTTCCATTAAATTCTTGCTTGTTTGCATTCTTCCTGCAGTATCAATTAGTACACAATCCATCTTGTGTGATTTTGCATAAAGAACCGCATCTCGAGCAACTGCAGCTGGATCAGAATTGTAATTTTGTGCAACTAGTTTTAGATTCAAACGATTAGTGTGTTCACGTAACTGTTCAATAGCTCCTGCTCTAAATGTATCAGCAGCAGCTACTACTACAGAATATTTTGCCTGTTGCAACATGTAAGCTACTTTTGCTAATGATGTAGTTTTTCCAGTTCCGTTAATTCCTACAAATAAAATCAGAAATGGTTGAACAGTTTTCTTTTTTTCATTAATCAACTCAAAGAGATCAACTGTACCTGCAGCATCAAATAAAGATGATATGTTTGAGATCAAGTTGTCTTTGACAAACTTTTCAATCTCTTTTTTGTCTACTTTGGAACCCAGTAATTGAGTTTTCAAATCGGATTTTATTGTATCGATAACTTCGCTTGCAACATCAGATTCCATAAGAGAGATTTCTAATTCGTAAAGAATTTCTTCAACGTCTTTATCATTTAGTTCTTTTTCCCCAAGACTTTTCGCTGCATTTGAAAATGCATTACGAAGTTTATCAAACATTATTTTATCCTGAAAGATCTTCTGATGTTTGTTGCATGAGTTGGTTCATTTGCTCTTTACCTTGCTCCAATCTAGCCATAGCATCTTGTTTTCGCGCAGTAGTGTCTTGTATAGCAACTTCAATTTCCTTTATTCTTGCTTCAAGATAGTTTATTGAAGAATCATAAGTTTTTTCCATGGCAATTCCAGATCCTACATTCAAAATTATTTTATTTGATGATGAGATTTTTGTCTGCACATAAGTTCCCATTCCAATTGGTACCAAATTATCAGAATCTGGCTTTTCACGAAGTGCTTTGATTGATTCAATTGCAGATATGGCCTCTCGTAAAACATTAACAAGTGTAGCTTCGCGTTGTGATAAATCTCCATAATAGGTCTCAAGCATTTGGAGTTGCTGCATCAAGTGTTGGGCTTGTTCTTCACTCATTTACAACAAACAATCCTGAGATGGTTATAAATTCATTCATGGAAATTGCTCTGAAAAATAAATCAGATTCAAAAATAGAGATAATAAAAAAAATAAAGTTAGAACTTTATTTTACTTTGGAGTATCTGTTTTGTACTTCGTCCCAATTTACTACATTCCACCATGATGAAATGTAATCTGGTCGTTTGTTTTGATATTTCAGATAGTATGCATGTTCCCAAACATCACAGCCCAATAATGGAACTAATCCTTCTGTCCTTGGACTAGTTTGGTTTGGCATAGATTTGTACTCTACCTTCTTTGTTGAAGGATTGTATACTAACCATCCCCAACCACTTCCTTGAATTACTGCAGTAGTGGATGAGAATTTCTCCTTAAAGGCTGCAAAGTTTCCAAAAGAACTATTGATTGCATCTGCAATTGCTCCTCCTGGTTCGCCGCCTCCATTTGGTTTCATGTTGTTCCAAAATAGCTTATGGTTATCATAACCACCACCATTGAAATTAACGGCACTACGTTGTGCTTCTGGTACTTGGTTGATGTTAGACAAGATGTCTAAGATATCTTTACTTTGTACATCAGCTGGACAACTTTCTAGTGCAGCGTTTAGTTTGTCGGTGTATGCTTGGTGATGTTTTGTGTGGTGAATCTCCATTGTTTTTGCGTCAATGTGAGGTTCTAATGCATCATAAGCATATGGTATTTGTGGAAGTGTGTATTTTCCCATAGAAGTTATGCATTATTTATTCAATTTATTGCTTTAGTAGACAATTGGTTTTTACTTGCTAAAAATATCGTAAAATTATGAAGGTGTGGCTAGTTTTTACAAGTATGATGGTTGTATTTTCATCTGTGATTATTTTTCAATTTCTACCTGAGGAAAATTTACACGTGTACCTTGAGAAGAGTGTTCCATTTATTGGAGGTGATATTCCAAGTATGGAAGGATTTGATGGAACCGGAATTAAAATTGCAGTAATTGATACAGGAGTGGATTATAATCATCCAGATCTTTTTGGTTTTGGACCTGAAGGCAAAGTAGTTGGAGGATATAATTTCATAAATGAAGGCGAACCACCGCTTGATACTAACGGTCATGGAACTCAAGTTGCAGGAGTAATTGCAGCTGATGGAATTCTAAAAGGCGTTGCACCGAAGGCAAAAATTCTAGCTTACAAAGTCTCAGAAGACGGTGAAGGAGTATCGTCTGATTTGATAATTAAGGCAATCAATAAATCAATTGAAGATGGTGCTGACATTATCAACATCAGCCTTGGTGTAAACAAGACAAACTCCAACATAGATAAAGCGGTGGACAATGCACTTCAAAAAGGAATTATTGTAATTACAGCAGCTGGAAATGATGGACCAATTCCTCAGACTATCGGTAGTCCAGGAAAAAATCCTGGTTCCATTACAGTTGGCGCAACATACAACAACTTGACATCTAGTCTTATTGCAACACTCGAGGTAAATGAAAAACCATACACTGTAATTCCAATGACAGGATCTGTAAAACTTGACGAACCAATTATTGGAAAAATTGTTTTTGGAGGATATGGGAAAGAGGCAGAACTAAAAAAGATCAATGCAACGGATGCAATCTTATTTGTAGAAAGAGGAAGTGATGTTGAAGGCGAGATGTTATATTTTTCAATTAAAGAAAAAAATGCAGCAAATGCGGGTGCAAAGGCAATGATCGTTTACAACAACCAACCTGGAATTTTTCTTGGTCAATTAATTCATGAATTCATAGAGCCAAACTACAAACCACAAATTCCAGTGGTATCAATTGACAGAAAAGAAGGACTAGAGATTAAAGAACTTGGTGAAAGTAAAGCTAGTTTACATTTGTTTTATAACCCAGACTTTGTTGCGCATTTTAGCTCAAGGGGGCCTGTTTCACCATTTTACATAAAACCTGACTTGGTAGCACCAGGAGCATACATCAACACAACTCAAACAAACGGCGGATACAATTTTACTAGTGGGACTAGTTTTGCTGCCCCACATGTGAGCGGTTCAGTTGCCCTGCTACTTGAAAAATATCCTACCATGACAAATAATGAAATAAAGTCGCTGCTCATGACCACGTCTGAGAGGGTATCTGACGCATATGGCTCCGAGTTTTCATTAAGTGATACTGGTTCTGGCAGGTTAAATCTTGGAAAGGCATTTGATGCAAATCTAATCATTATCCCACCAAACTTTGTAGTCAATTTATCATCAGATAATAAAATAGCAGAAAAACAATTAAAATTAAAATTGCTTAATGGAACTTTGAATAATTTCGATGTAACATTTGAGGGTCACGAATTTATTCAGGTTGAAGATTCATTGCAAGAAGATGGTTTAACAATTAAAATTAAAATTTCTGGGGAAAACTATGGAACATTTCAAGAAAAAATTCTCATCAATCATGATAAAATAAAATACACAGTTCCAATACAAATACATTATACTAAAGCTTCAATTGATGTGATTCAAAATGATAATTCATTATTTTTTACAATTAATGATCCAGACTGGAATTTTGCAAAGATTTCAGTGACAAAAAGCAATACTGAGATAACAGATGTAATCACTGCCACACCAAACAAGGATGCAAAAATTAGGATAAATCAAAATGGGGAATATTGGATTGAAGCAAAAATAAAATCAAATAATCAAACACTAGATGCATACAACACCGTCATCGCAAATTCAATTGATGAGACTCGATATGATTTTGAAATTATTGATGTTCCACAAAGACAGGTAGCAATATTTTTGGGAGTTGTGGCAATAATAGGAATTATTGGAGCTATAAAAATAAAATCAGCTAAGCGTTATACACAGGGCCTGCTGAAATAATTTCAGGTGCGACATTTTGAAACTTTTTAAAGTTCTCAACAAACATTTGAGCTAATTTTTTAGCAGAAAGATCGTAGGAGTCTTTATCAGTCCAAGTATTTTTTGGATCCAAAATATCCGAAGGAACATCTGGTACTTCAGTAGGAATATCCAGATTAAACAAATCATCGTGTTTATATTTTACGATATTTAGTGAGCCATTAATTGCCGCAGTCACCATTGCTCGACTGTATTTTATCTTGATTCTTTTTCCTACACCATATGGACCACCAGACCATCCAGTATTTACTAGATAAACCACGGTATTGTGTTTGGTAATTTTTTCGCCTAATACCTTAGCATATACTGCAGCTGGTCTAGGCATGAATGGGGCTCCAAAACACTCAGAAAATACGGATTTTGGCTCCTTTATTCCTCGCTCAGTTCCTGCCAACTTGCTTGTATAACCAGACATAAAGTGATACATTGCTCCCTCTTTTGTCAACCTAGAGATTGGTGGTAAAACTCCCAATGCATCAGCTGTTAAAAATACGATTACTTTTGGGTGGCCACCTACACTTGGAATAACTGCACCTGGGATGTAATCAAGGGGATAAGCAACTCGAGTATTTTCAGTTAAGAGGTTATCATCGTAGTCTGGTTGATTGTTATTTAGTACAACATTTTCTAAAACAGCACCAGGTCTAATTGCATTCCAGATTTCAGGTTCTGCCTCTTGACTTAGATTGATACATTTTGCATAACATCCTCCTTCAAAATTAAATGTCCCGTTATCAGACCAGCCATGCTCGTCATCACCAATTAATTTCCTGTTTGGATCAGCTGACAATGTTGTCTTTCCAGTACCAGATAATCCAAAGAATAATGCAGTGTCATTATCTTTACCAATATTTGCAGAACAATGCATTGGAAAAACTCCTTTTTCAGGTAAGAGAAAATTCATTACAGAAAACATTGACTTCTTCATTTCACCTGCATATTGAGTTCCGCCAATTAAGACAATTTTTCTAGTTAAATCAATAATAATGAAAACATTAGATTCAGTACCATCTACTGCGGGAACTGCCTCAAAGTTATTGATACATAAAATAGTAAACTCAGGAGTGTGGTTTTCTAGCTCCTCATTGGTTGGTCGAATAAACAAATTTCTTGCAAAGAGACTTTGCCATACATGATCATTTATTACTCTAATTGGTAAACGATTGTCTTTGTCAGCTCCTACAAATCCATCAAAGACATAAAGCTCCTTGTTGTTTACAAAAGATTTCATCTTCTCTAGTAATTTCTCAAACTTGCCTGATGGAAATTGGTGATTTACTTTACCCCAATCTACAGTATTGTGAGTCTTATCATCATAAACGATGAATCTATCATCTGGAGAACGTCCAGTGTACTTGCCGGTATTAACGGAAAGAGAGCCAGTTGAATTGATTACTCCTTCTTTTTTATCTACTGCAATTTTTACTAGGTCATCTACGCTCAAATTTCGATGTATCTTTGAGGGAGAAATTCCAAACGACTGAATTTGAGATAAGAATTTGTCAACTTTGAGAGTACTTACTACTTCGATCAGAGGTAATAGCACCCCTCAACAATTATCATAGGAATCCCAGGCTTGATCATGAGATATTTCGATCCGACTCAATTTTCCTTATTATCTCTTTCCCAAAAGATGATCTTTTTTAATCTAGGAACGTATTTATTTAAAATTTCAAGAGTCAATCTAATGCCGATCAATAAAGAGAAGCTAGCAAAACGAGAAGAGATCAAAGGTCATAATCCAGATTTTGTCAGACCAGAGAGCTGGCGTTATGTTAGATTACAAACCAATTGGAGAAAACCAAAAGGAGTTGATCATCATCAAAGAAAATTAAAAGGTGGTAGAGGTCGTCCAGGACTTGTCAAAGTCGGATATGGTGGACCAAAAATTGCTAAAGGATTACACCCATCAGGATATACAGATAATTTAGTTTACAAATTAAGTGACTTGGAAAATCTTAATCCAAAAACAGACGGAATAAGATTTGGACATGGTGTAGGTACTAAAAAGAGAAAAGAGATTCTAGTAAAAGCACTTGAAAACAAGTTCAAAATTTTTAATGCAAGAGTGAGAACCGTTGGTAGTAAATCTTAAAGCTAAAAAAAGACTCGTAGCACGAGTTACAGGAGTTGGAGTTAACAGAGTTAGATTAGATTCAGATCATCTAGATGATGTAGCTGATGCAATCACTAGACAAAATATTCGAAGTTTAATTACTGCAAAGAAAATTACCATCAAACCAATTGTTGGAACCTCAAAAGGCAGATCACAAATGAAGAAAGCTCAAAAGCACAAAAGAGGAACAACACAAGGCTCCAAAAAAGGTAGAAAGGGTGCAAGAGTGGGAAAAAAAGATGTCTATGTTGCAAAGGTTCGCTCACTTAGAAGATTACTAAAAATTGCCAAAGACAGAAAGGACTTGACAAATCCTGAATTTTGGGCATTATACAAAAAGGTAGGCGGAAACACTGTAAGAAACAAAGCACATCTTAGATTATTGATGGAAGAAATTGTAGCAAAAAGAAGCTAGAATTTATAGATAGAATTTTCCAAATCTAAAATCTTTCCATTTTGAATTTTTATTCCTTCTTTGGATAACATGTTTGATTTTATTTCTTCACCATATGCATATCCCCCAATCTTTCCATCTGATTTGATAACTCTATGACACGGAATAATTACAGGATATGGATTCTTGTTCATAATTTTTCCAACTACTCGTTGTCCATTTTTTAGACCAACTGCTTTTGCCAGTTCGCCATATGTTGTAATTTTTCCCTTTGGTACTTCAAGTAATTTTTTGTAAATTTTTTTATCAATACTCATAATCGGATAACCTCAAGATTAGTTGTCTTTAGTAGTTCAAGAATTTTTTGTTTGTTTGGACCCATTCCTCCCCAATCAAGCAAGGCAGTTGTTGCCATTTTGTTTTTTAATAAAATTTCAGAAAACAAACTCTCGTCGATATTATCTAAAGCATGTTTTGGCACAACAGTTCCAAGAGAATACTTGCCTTCCAATAATTCATTTGTAAATTTGTCGGGATAATGAGTTCCTCCAAAGCAGATAGCAGTAGGTGATGCTTTGATGTGATTGCTCATCATTTGATGAACTAGTGTAGCTACTGAATTGCATAACGTTACATCAGTCCATTGTTTTTCAGTGGTTCCAATTTCAATGAATATTGTAGGTTTTGATAATGCTGTTGGTCCATGATGGGTTGCCTCTATAGTAATTTGAAAATCAGAAAAAATAGATTTGTTTTTCCATAAAGTTTGAAGATATGTTTTTTGGATAAATGGATGTGGTACTGCAATCTGTCTGTTATTTCCACCAAACTTAGCTTCTGAGAAATTGCCAGTGCTGTGACAAGTAAGTGCCAATACTCCAGATTCTGCAGCATGTTTTGATAGAAAAATAAATCCATCATAATCATATTTTTCTTCTAGCCAATCAGCTGAAATTGCAGGAGTTGAAATGATTAGTAAATCATAGTATTTGCCGTGATAAATATCACCTTCTTTTTTCATTTCTTGAGAAAGAAAATTTGCCATATTGTATCCAGCAGGGTCATCACGATAAGCTACCAGCAGCTCCATGAGATAAGAGATATAAGGACACCTTATTAATTTCAGGCAATGAACCCGAAGCAGACTTTGAAAAACATGGCAAATACTATGAAGATGGCCAAAAAGCCAGACAAAGATGAATATCAACAACATCTTAGATTAGTATTATTAGGAATTGGAGGAGTAGGTGCCATTGGATTTACAATTCAGTTTGTCTTTTCGGTAATTACGTTTGGTAGGTAAAATGTCTGAAGAAATAAAATCACACCTTTTTGCAATAAGAACCACTGGAGGTCAAGAAAAAGTGGTAATGAGATTACTAGAAGCTAAAGCAAGTAACAATAAAATGAATATTCAATCAGTATTACTAGTTGATAATCTAAAGGGATACGTTGTCATTGAGGCAATCAATCCAAGTGACGCATACATGGCAGTTGAAGGAATCAGACATATTCGCGGTCAGCTAAGAGGAGAATTAGAATTCAAAGATATTGAAGGATATTTGGTCAAGAAATCCACAGTTTCACAATTAACAGTAGATAATATAGTTGAGATCACAGGCGGTCCATTCAAAGGAATGAAAGCCACGATCACAAGAATTGATGTAGATAAAGAAGAAGCAACAGTAGTTTTACTTGATGCATCATATCAATTACCAGTAACTGTCGACGCCAATTACCTAAAACTATCTAGCGAGTCTTAGGAAGGATTAAATTTTTCATAATAAGCTGATAAACATGGTAGACGCACAAAAAATATCTTCACTTGTAACAGGAGGAGCTGCATCTGCAGGTCCACCACTAGGTCCAGCTTTGGGCCCATTAGGAGTAAACATCATGGAGATCATCAAGGCAATTAACGATAAGACAAAAGATTTTGAGGGAATGAAAGTTCCAGTAACAGTTTCAGTTTTTCCAGATACTAAAAAGTGGGAGATTGAAATTGGAATTCCATCAGCTGCAGCATTATTGCTAAAAGAGGCTGGAGTTCAGAAAGGAACCGGTACAGCTGGAACTGCTTGGGTAGGAGACATCACCATTGATTCTGTAGTAAAAGTTGCAAAAACAAAACTAGAGAAATCATATGCAACTTCACTAAAGTCTGTAGCTAAAACAATTATTGGAACTTGCTCTTCACTTGGAATCAAAGTTGAAGGAAAGACTCCAAAAGAAATCACTGCCGAGATTAACGCCGGTAAGTGGGACGCAAAATTAAACTAGATTATACAGTAGAATAAACTGGATCTTTATCCGTTTTTTGTAACTCTACAAAAGTTTCAGTGTTAATTATTCCATCGATTTTTCCTAGCTTCTCAATTACTATAGAATGAAGTACCTCAAGATTTTTTGTCTGGACATTTATTATAATATCAAATCTGCCGGTAACTTCAGAAATTGATGTAACCTCAGGGGTTGCCAAGAGTTGTTTATGAATAGCATCTTTGAGTTTTGGATCGCGGTTAACTCCAATTGATGCCTTTACTCCTACTCCCAAAAGAGATTCATCTACAATTATTGTAAATTTTTTAATTAGTTTCTTTTTTACTAGTCTCTTTATTCTACTATACAAAACAGATGCATTGATTCCTAGTTTTTTTGATAGTTCAGGAACTGAGATTGAACCGTCTTTTGTCAATTCTGCTAAGAGTTTCATATCAAGGTCATCAAACTTCTGCAATCTATTCAAAAAGGGATGATGGTGAATTAATAAATGTAAGTTCATGTGGATTTTTGTCCCTTAATTTCATAAATTAGCACAGAAACGTGTAATTTTTTAAAATAAAATAGAATTCTTAATTCCCATTCCTCTAAACGATTTTAAGTAGGCAATCTCGGAAATTCTTCATAATGATTACCGAGGCAAAGCTTGCAGATATGATCAAAGAGGCCAAGACTGGCAGTAAACAACGCAAGTTTACACAGTCTGTCGAGATGATCCTAGTCTTCAAAGACATTGATGTCAAAAAGGGCTTTGCATTAAACGAAGTAGTTCAACTACCAAAGACTAGCTCCCCGTCAACTGTTTGCATTATGGCAACAGGAGATATGGGTCAAAAAGCAAAAGCAGCAAAAGCAGATGCAGTTGTCGGCTCTGATGAATTAGACAGATTTGCAGCAAACAAAAGAGCATCTAGAAAATTTATCAACAAATATGATTTCTTTTTGGCAGATACTCAAATCATGCCAGTAGTAGGTAAAGTATTGGGCCAATTATTAGGTCCAAGAGGTAAAATGCCAACACCAGTTCCATTTAACGCATCAATTGAATCATTTCTAACAAGATTCAGAGCATCAATCAAAGTCAGAGCAAGAGCAACACTGGCAATGTCATGTAAAATTGGTGATGAGACAATGAGTGATGCAGACTTGGCAATTAATGCACATGCAGTTCTTGCTGCAGTTGAAAAGAAATTACCAAACGGAGATAAGAACATGAAAAGAATTATCATCAAAACCACAATGGGAAAACCAATTAAACAGATAGAAGAGGTCAAGAAGAAACATGCATGAGAATAGAACAAAGTATCCAGCAAAAAAAACTCAGATGTATCAACAAATGATAGAGATTCCAAAAAAATACAAAGTTGTTGCATTAGTAAAAACAAACAAAGTTAGAGCATCGCAGCTATTACCATTAAGAAAAGCACTAAAAGGGCAAGTAGAATTTGTTTGTGTCAAAGACAGAGTTGCACAAAAAGCACTTGAAAAATCAGACATTCCAGGAATCAAAGGAATAGCTGACGAACTAGTGGGCCAGTGCCTTTTCATATTTACAAACATGTCACCATTCAAACTAAACGTATTACTTGCCAAAAACAAAATCATGATGGCAGCAAGAGGTGGGGATATTGCAAGTGTGGATATTGTCGTACCTGCAAAGAACACCGGAATTGCTCCAGGTCCAATGCTTACAGAATTCAAAGAGGCTGGAATCCCAACAAAGATTGATCAAGGTACAATTTGGATTGCAAAAGACTCAACCCCAGTAAAGAAGGGCGGAGTCATTAATGAAAAACTAGCAGTGTTGTTAGGTAAATTAGATATCAAACCAGTAGAAGCTGGAATTTCACTTTACACTGCATTAGAGGAGGGTCTCAAATATGCAGAAAAAGAGATGATAATTGATGTAGAAGCAATTAGAAATGCATTTGCTCAATATCACCAAGAAGCAGTATCACTATCAATTGAGGCAGCATATGTTACCCCAGAAAACATTAACCAGATTATTGGCAAGGCATCTCAACATGCTCGCTCACTATCAGTAGAATCTGGATTTATGACAAGCGAGACAAAAGAGCAGATTTTGCAAAAGGCCGAGGGTCAAGCAAAAGGCCTTGCATCAAAAGCCAAAAACTATACTCCAGCTTAATCTTAAATTCCCTTAACTTTAGGAAGATTCCAATTATACTTCATTGCAATTAATCTTAATGTAGTAGTTATTACCAGTCCCACAATTGTTGCGGAATACAACTCTCCACCAAAGTACAACATAAAATAAAATACTAAAATTCCAATAAAGCTTGCAGAGACATAAAACTCCTTTACAAAAACTATTGGAACTTGTGTAACAAATATATCTCGAAGTATTCCACCACCTACAGCGGTAAGTACACCTGCTAGCATTATTGCAAGAAAGTTTAGTCCAACTAGATTGTATGCAAACGTTGCGCCAATTATTGAAAATACTCCTAGTCCAATTGCATCAAACTTCAAAAATAGATTCCAGTGTTTTTTAAGATGAGTATACAAAAAGAATATTGCAATACCGGATGCTACAGTTATTGTCACATATGCCGGATCAGATAATGCGTTTGGGAACTGGCCCATTACAACATCTCGAATTACGCCTCCTGCTACGCCTGTAATTGTAGCTAGCAGTAAAACTCCGACAATATCGGATTTATTTTCAATAGCTTTGAATGCTCCCGTTACTGCAAATGCCATTGTTCCAAAGAGATCTAAAATGTAGATAAACACATGAGCAGGAATTGAAAAATCAACCAATCAATACAAAAAACAAATAATTGTTAATTAACATTGATATAAAAAATCAAAATTAAATTGAAAAAATAATAGTTGTTTATCCAAATAGTGAAGATAGACCTTCCATTGCGGCTTCTTCATTTTTACTGGTATCAACTGGTGCTTCTTTCTTTGTTTCACCTGCTGCTGCAGCTGCCGGAGCGGCTGCTGCTGCTACTGCTACAGGTGCGGCTTTGATTGCTTCTTCGATGTTAACATCAGCCAATGCTGCAACCAATGCTTTTACTTGAGCATCATTTACTGCAGCGCCAGATGCTTTTACAACTGAGCTGATGTTTGCTTCATTAACTTCTTTTTGTAGCTTGTGAAGAAGTAAAGCAGCATAAACGTATTCCATTGTATCGAGATTTTCTTAGGGCATAATATAAAACTATGGTGGAGTTATGCCTGAAAATTGAAATTTCTAGTTTAGAATTTTCAGACTTCTGCAAACAGAATAAAGAGTTCGTTTCAGATTTTTATCAACTAGTGTTTCCATTCTGTGTTTTAAGACACGTTTAGCTTCATCTCTTTCTGGACCTGGTGGCAAAGACAATACATTGTTGATAAATTCAGGTAGAGTCTCGCGAATCCATCCATCTAAAATTGCATAAACTTTTGGGGGAATCAAATCGCATTTGTCTTTATCAAGATCTAATACCTCAGCATAGTTTTCATGTTCTACTCTATACACTAAGGCTAAAACCACATTATCAGGCGTTGGATGTTCCAAAATTTCAGAGGAGCGCTCACCTGTTTTTCCCTGAGCAATTTTATTTTTCAGGCCTACAGGATTTACAATTACTCCATTTACGCCAACTTTTCGGCCATCAACACCTGTGACTACTCCAAAGATAAAATCATAATATTCACCATTTTTTTTAGTAGAGAAAACATGGACCCCTTCCCTTAATGCGGGTTTTCTCTTGAACATAATTTGCAAGATATTGCCAGTTTATTTAATGTATTATTAATCGACAATTCTTAATATTGGACAAATAGAAGTTCTTCGTTGGATAAAAAAGAAATTCTAAAGGAATTTTCATCTGATCCAGACAGATACTACAAGGTCAAGTTATTTCAAGAACAGGGATTTATTAGAAAATCATGCTTAAAGTGTAAAAGATATTTTTGGACTTTGGATTCTCAAAGAGGATTATGTCCTGATGATGCGGACGATACTTATTCATTCATCGGAGATCCACCAACTAAGAAGAGATTTGATTATACACAGGCCTGGAAAGAAGTAGAATCATTTTTTGTAAAAAACAATCACACATCAGTTTCAAGATATCCAGTTGTTTGCAGATGGCGAGATGATCTTTACTTTACAATTGCGTCAATTGTTGACTTTCAAAGAATAATGGGTTCAAAAGTAGTCTTTGAGTTTCCTGCAAATCCACTTATAGTTCCACAAACTTGTTTGAGATTCAAAGATTTAGAAAATGTTGGAGTAACTGGAAGACATTTTTCTAGCTTTTGTATGATTGGACAACATAGTATTCCAAATTCACAAGGATATTGGAAAGATGAATGTGTTGATTTAGACTTTAGATTATTGACAGAGCAATTTGGAATTAAAAAAGAAGAAGTGGTTTTTGTTGAAGACGTATGGTCAGGTGGGGGCTCTTTTGGCTCTTCGCTAGAATATTTTGTAAGAGGTTTAGAGCTTGGAAATGCTGTATTTACTGAATTTCAAGGAGAGTTAGGAAAACACACCATTCTAGATCAAAAAATTATCGATATGGGTGCAGGTCTTGAACGATTTGCCTGGATTACAAAGGGAACTCCTACTGCATATGATTGCTGCTTTGGACCAATTACTAATCATCTGTTTGAAAAGATCGGAATTGATTCGGATTCTGAGATGTTACGAAAATACTTTACAGCAATTGCAAAGAATCTAGAGATTCATGATGACTTGATAGAAGTAAGAAGAAATGCCATAAAAACAACTGGACTTACACAAGATCAAGTTAATCGAATTATCACACCACTTGAAGGAATGTATCTAATTGCAGATCACCTTAGAACTCTGATATTTGCAATTACTGATGGTGCATTACCAAGTAATGTTGGTGGAGGATACAATCTAAGAATGATGTTAAGACGAATCAACGGAACAACGGATAGAATGAATCTCAAGCTGAATATCGATGAGTTGGTAGATATGCACGTTGATTATCTCAGAGACACATATCCTGAATTAGATGAAAAAAGACAAGATGTCAAGACAATTTTGAAATTAGAATCAGAAAGATATGTTGAATCAAAGGTCAGAATGGGAAAGATGGCAGAACGTCTTAAAGGAAAAGGCAGAGAACCAACTGTCGATGAGTTAATCACTTTATACGAATCAGATGGAATTACACCAGAGTATCTACGAGAAATTGATGTAATATCTGAAATTCCCTCATCATTTTATGCAAAACTATCTGATTTGCACCAGTCAGACAAGAAAAAGGACATTGAACAATTACCACTTGACGACCTTTCAGAAACTGAGATGCTCTTTTACAAAGACGATCCAATGGAGTTTGATGCAAAGGTTCTCAAAGTTTTTGATAAATCAGTAGTGCTTGATAGAACTTCGTTTTATGCAAGAGGTGGTGGACAAGAGCCAGACTATGGTACTATTGCAGGCTCAAAAGTAGTGGATGTAAACAAACATGGTGGAGTTATAGTTCATGAGATTGATGGAACAATTCCAAAACAAGGTGAGACGGTAAATTGTAAAGTGGATTCATTACGCAGATCAAACATTACAAAGAATCATACCAGCACTCACATTCTAAACTCTTCAGCTAGAGGAGTACTAGGTTCTTGGATTTGGCAGCACTCTGCATTCAAAGAATCTGATCATGCAAGATTGGATATCACTCATCACTCTTCACTAACTGACAAGCAAGTACAAGACATTGAAAATGCTGCAAACAATATTGTTGCAAAAGATATGGTAGTAACCATACAAAACTATGACAGGGGAACTGCAGAACAAAAGTACGGATTTAAGATTTATCAGGGCGGTGTAGTTCCAGTAAAATCAGTCAGAATCGTATCAATTGAAGACTTTGATGTCGAAGCTTGTGGTGGAACACATGTCAAAAAGACAAAAGAAGTAGAATTAATCAAAATTACAAAGACTAAACGAATTCAAGACGGTGTTGTTAGATTGGAATTTGTCTCAGGTCCTACTGCTAAAGAATATGTAAAACAACAAGAGATTGAAAATGCAAAAAGAATACAAGAAGAAAAACAAAAAGAGATCAAAGACAAACAACGAGAGGAAGAAAAACAAAAGGCAAAAGAAAAGATTCCCATTTTGCTAGAGCAAGTTGCAGCTCAAACAAGCAGTGGAGTTATAGATGAAATTGAAATTAATGTAAACCAAATAAAATCATGCTTTACAAATTCAAACCAATACGACGAATTTTTCCACATGAATTTTGGCAAAAAACTAGTCAAAGACAATCCAAATTCTGCATATGTTGGAATTTTTGAATCGGGTCCAACAATTCGAGTAATAGCATATTCAGGAGATGAAGCCTCAAAGAGTAAAAATGCAGGAATTATTGCCAAATCCGTGGCTGAAATACTTGGTGGAGCAGGCGGGGGAGACGCTAAATTTGCCCAAGGTGGAGGAAAAGACATATCTAAAATAAACGACGCAATAGCCAAAGCAAAATCAATGATTTTAGGATGACATTATGGAAATAAGATGGAATGAGATCGAATCAAAGTGGAGAAAGAGATGGAATGACTCTAAAGACTTTGAAACAGATCCTAGTGAAAAGGAAAAAAAATTCATAACAGTTGCATATCCTTATCCAAACTCACCTCAACATATTGGACATGGTAGAACATACACACTAGCTGATGTGCATGCAAGATTCTACAGAATGAAAGGATTCAATGTTTTATTTCCAATGGCATTTCATTATACTGGAACTCCAATACTTGGAATGGCAAAAAGAGTGGAGGCAAACGATAAAGAAATAATTGAAAATTTGAAAAATCTTTACGGAGTACCTGAAGAATCAATCAAGACATTTGTAGAACCAGTAAAGATTGCAGATTATTTCCATAAAGAAATCAAAACAGGAATGATTGAGATGGGGTATTCTATTGACTGGAGACGAGAGTTTACAACAATTGATCCAGTGTATAGTAAATTTATCGAGTGGCAAATTAAAACACTAAAGGAGAAAAAACTAATCATTCAAGGTTCACACCCAGTTGGTTGGTGTCCAAAGGATCTAAATCCAGTATCACAACATGATACTTTGGGAGATGTGGAACCAGACTTTACTGAGTATATTTTAATTAAATTCAAGTATGAAAATTACATCATCCCAACTGCAACACTACGACCTGAAACAATCTTTGGTGTTGTCAATCTTTGGGTTAATCCAGAAATTGTTTACAAAAAAATTACAGTAGATAATGAAAAATGGATTGTAAGCAAGGAATGTGCATACAAGCTAGAATTTTTGGATAAAAAAATCACATATGATGGCGAGATAAAAGGCAGAGAATTAATTGGAAAGTCAGTTAATGTCCCACATAGAAATGAATCAATCATAATGCTTCCAGCCAGTTTTGTTGAAAGTGGTACCGGTACTGGAATGGTAATGTCAGTTCCAGCCCATGCACCTTTTGACTATCAGGCATTAGAAGACATCAAAAAATCAAAAATTGAACCTGAATTAGCCTCAAAAGTAGCCAAAATTACCCCAATCTCAATAATTCAGACTGAAGGATTTGGCGACAATCCTGCAAAAGAAGCAGTGGAAAAATTCGGTGTTGTAAACCAAAGTGATCCAAAACTGGAAGATGCAACAAAGGAAGTTTATGGAAAAGAGTTCTATGGTGGAAAACTAAAACAAAACACAGAACAATTTGCTGGAATTAAAGTAGCATATGCAAAAGATACAATCAAGGAATGGTTAATCAAAAACAAACATGCTGATATTTTACTAGAGCTAACAAACACTCCTGTAAGGTGTAGATGTGGAGCTGAATGTGTTGTCAAGGTTCTCAATAATCAGTGGTTCCTAAACTATGGGAATAAAGACTGGAAGGAACTAGCTACCAAATGCTTTGATGAGATGAATATTTTACCACAAGAGATCAGATCAGAGTTTAACTATGTGATCGGTTGGCTACGAGAACGAGCTTGTGCAAGACAACATGGGTTAGGAACTAAACTGCCATGGGATAAGGACTGGATTGTAGAAAGTCTATCAGATTCTGTAATATACATGGCATATTATACGATTTCAAAATTTGTAAATGATGGAACACTGAAGGCTAAAAAATTAGCTCCAGAATTCTTTGACTATATTTTCTTGGGCAAAGGTGATGTAAGTAATGTTTCTACAATTACTGGTTTAACATCTGATGTGATTAATCAAATCAAAAAAGAGTTTGATTACTTTTATCCAGTTGATTCAAGACATTCAGGACGTGACCTTGTTCCAAATCACTTGACATTTTTTGTTTTGAATCATGTTGCAATATTTCCTGAAAACAATTGGCCAAAAGAGATTGTAGTTAATGGTTCTGTATTGATGAACGGTTCTAAAATGTCAAAAAGCATGGGAAATATTATTCCATTACGAAAAGCAATTCAAGATTATGGCGCAGATCCAATTAGACTAGCCATAATCATTTCAGCTGAATTGCTCCAAGATGCGGATTTTAACATGGAATCAGTTTCTGGCATTCAAAACAAGCTAGAGTCACTGTTCAACGAGTGCTCGAGGCTAAAAGCAGTGAAAATTGAGAATTTAGAGGCTGAAGACAAGTGGATTTTATCTAAAACCCAGAGTATGATCTCACAAGTTACCATATCTATTGAAAAAATGAGATTAAGAGAGGCATTGCACGATATCTTGTTTTCATTTGAATCTGATTTGAGCTGGTACATAAAAAGAGTAAATGCAAAAAATAGAACAAATATTTCTGGAATTTTACATCAGATAAATTCAGTTCGCGTTGCAATGTTATCACCATTTGCACCACATATATCTGAGGAGATGTGGGAAAAACTTGGACATTCTGATCTAGCGTCAACATCTCAATGGCCAGAGTATTCAGCAGATAGTATCAATGCATCTGCAATTCAATCTGAAGAATTGTTAAAATTACTAATTGATGATATTTCAAATATTCTCAAAGTAACCAAGATCACACCAAAAAAGATTACAATCTATACTGCTGATTCTTTCAAATCCAAAATATATCATTCTATTTTAGAAAAAGTCACATCTGGAGAAACTAACATGGGAATTGTCATGAAAGAATTAATTGCAAATCCAGAAACTGCAGATGTAAAGAAAATTCCTGACTTTGTTCAAAAGACAATCAAGGATATATTATCAGAACCAACTGAAATCAGACAGATGAAACTAGAATCAAATGAATTTGATGAAAAAAAATTCTTGGAAAATGAATTAACTGACATTGGAAAGAAGGAGTTTGGAGTAGACATTGATGTTTTCTCAGAATCAGATGATAACATCTATGACCCTAAAGCAAAGGCAAGACATGCAAGACCATTCAAACCAGCAATATTTATTGAATAACTTGCATGACAAATTGTTTAAGGAATTATTCAATGTGTTATTCAGGCCATATTCCAAATTTTGTTTTCTTGTATTTTAATTTCATTTTTTCACCATCCTTCTAAAAAATCCATATTCCGTCAATGCAGACATAGATAGAAGGGGGGTTTGGGCCTTCTATCCATGTATAACTGACTAGGTCTTTGGTCGGATTTGCAGGTTGCATGATTTAGTATAGGTCTGGAAATATTTGTAAATACTTTCTAGTTTGTGGCATGCTTTGAATTGTATTGAAAAATTAAAATTATTTTTATGGATGCATCATTTGCGGACTCATTCCAGAACCCATGTGATTTGTCATGTTTGAACCCATCATGTTCATCATTTCTTTGAATGCTTCAGGATTTTCTGACATGTGGCCCATCATTTGTAATCTCAAATCAGGATCATTCATCATGGCAGACATCATTTTTGACATAAACATATGATCTTCTTTCATTATCTTTGACATCTGTTCAACATGTTTTGGATCTTTTGCCATCCATTCCATCATGTCGTCAGGATTTTGTATCATTTGTTGAAACATTTGTTGCCTGAAATGCGGATCATTCATCATTTGTTGTTGATTCATCATGTCTGAATCCATCCACTGTTGAGACATCTTTGGATTATTTGACATCATTTGATTAAACAATTCTTGATTTTGAAATTTCATAGACATTGGATCATACGTATTTGCAAAATGTGCATAACTTACACCAATTCCTACAAAGAAAACACCAATTACAATTGCAATCCAAATAGGAGTTCTTACCATAATAGTAATCATCTTTAATCATATATAATCTGAATTATAATTTTCTATATTGGTTTTTAATGTTTTAGATGAAAATTAAGATTCAAAAATTATTCCGTATCATCATAACCCGTATCCCTACCACAACTAGGGCAAACTCTTTGATTTTGATGTAACTCCTTTCCACAGTTTCTACATGATTGAGGTTTCACAAAATAGTTACTACTTTGTTTGATTTAAAATTTTTAAAAACTTTCAAATTCATCCCCCTACATGAAAGTAGAAGTTGGCCGTGTATGTAGGAGTTATAACGGTGAATCTATAATTTATCCAAAAAGACTAGATGGGTTCTGCAGCATTGTGCACTTTGTCTATGTGTTTTGATAACACTTCATTGTTTTCAAACAGTGAGCTACAGTAAGGACATTTACTTTGGACCATAAATGATCTAAATTCATGATATTCTTAAACATTTGGAACAAAAATAAATTGCAGTACTCGTAAAACAATTCATGGCAGACAAGATTACAGCAAAAGAACTGATGTCTCAAAAAAATGATTTTGTAATAATTGATGTTCGTGAGATAGACGAACTAAAAGGAGGAATAATTGAAGATTCGGTTCACATGCCTTTGGGATTGGCAATTCGCAATGCAAAGAAAAAACAGATTGAGAATATGCGAGATAGAAAGATCTGCACGTATTGTAGTTCAGGATACAGAGGAAACATTGCAGCTGACGAGTTGACAAAAGAAGGATTTTACGCAATTACACTTGATGGTGGATATTCTTCTTGGCTCTAAACGTTATTCAGAATCATAAATTTGAACAATGTCTGAAACAGAATTAGTTATGAAACTGCAAAGTATACATTCACATTTTTTTGATGTCATGACATTATTTATCAAACGAGAAAGATAAGAAGGGCGGAATTTTTTTAAATTTTTTTAGTCCAAATTGGTCAAATTAATTGATTCAAGATAATTTGAATATTTTTTAAAACTGGTTAGTTTTGTATAGTTAACAATAAAAATACCACATAAAGCGAGTCAATCATTGACTGATTCAGACGAGCTATGTCCAATGTGTGGCAAATCAAATGACAGGCATTCCTCAGATGAGCAATCAAGATGCTCCAAAAAGGCAATTGAGTTTGGAATTATGCGATATTGTGAATTTTGTGGATTAACAAAACCTGCTAAGGGAATGCATGATAGATGTAGCAAATGTGATGAAAAATATCCCTTCTCAAACCATTAAAAATGATCTTCAAAGACTACTTCAGATAATGGCAACTGCCCACCTCTAGGAGTAGCATCTTTTGCTTTTTTGCCAACAACTACCATCATAGATATGATGTGATCAGATGGCAGATTAATTAGATTGCCAACTTTTCCAAAATCAAATCCCTCCATAGGACAAGTGTCATATCCCATTGCTTTTGCTGCAAGCATTATAGTCTGAGCTGCAAATCCACAAGAGCGCATTGCCTCATCTTTTTCAAGTGTAGGATTTCCAGTGTATGATTGTCTAATTGCTTTTGCAATGGATTGACGTGGGCCTTCTGGAATGTTTTTCCAATATCGTTCAGGATCTTTGTTCCATGCCTTCAGGTCAGCACATAGAATAATTATCAGAGAAGCCTCTGCCACTTGTCTTTGACCATAAGACAAAGCGCAAAGCTTGTCTTTGAGATCCTGTTTTGTCACAATGATAAATCGCCAATTCTGGATGTTGTATGATGTAGGAGACAAAATGGCAGCTTCCAATAATTGATTAATCTCTTCTTTACTCATTGTATAATTTTGAAAACTCTTAATTGATCTTCTTGATTTTATTGCATCAAATGTATCCATGATTTTTATAAAATCTTTCCAAATTTAACTTGAGAGTGTCTATTGTTCTTTTAGCATCGTGATTACATCGGTATTACTTTTGAGCCATGTCTTGAGATATGCATGAAACAAATTCTCCAGATCATCCATCAGTCCTTCTAATCTTGGATCTTGTTTCATGTCAGTTAATTCGTCATGAAGATGGTCTAAAATTACTTGAATTCCTTGATTTGAATTTTCAAGTTTTTCGATTGCTTGTGTGGTACCCATTTTGCCTATGTATTATAATACATTCATGTATTAATACGATTAGCTAAGAGTTCCAAAAATTTGTCACTAGTAAATCCACCAGATAGTGTTTTTATTAGGTCTGGCCAGATTCAGGCTAAATGAAGATTGCAATTATGGGCATGGGTGTTGCAGGAAGTTATCTTATGGCCAGACTCAAAAATTCAGAACACGAGGTTGTAGGTTATGAGCGAAGCACCCAAGATAGACATGACTCTATTTGTGCATGGGGTACAATAAAATCAGAACTAGACAAATTTTGTAACAAGGTTGGACGAAATTTTGATGACTTTCTAATCCATGATGGAAAGACCATGCATGTAAAGATGAACAATAATGTAAAATTTGATATCGGTTTGCATGGCTTGTGTACATATGACAAACTTGCATTAATCAAAGATTTCATTAAAGATTCAAAAATTATCTATGGTGTAGCACCAAAGCTAGAAGAACTAGAAAAAGAGTATGACATGATAGTTGACTGTACTGGATTTGCAAGAACTTATCTTCCAAAACTAGAAGAGGATTTTTTCTTGCCAACATACGAATACAAAGTAGAGTATGAAGACAAGGTTCCATTTGATGATTTTTACATTGAACCATTTCCAGGAATGTCTGGATATTTCTGGTATTTCCCGCTTGGTGAAAAGTATGCACATATTGGTGCAGGCGATTATAGAAAGAATCACATCAAAGCAACTGATGATTTTCTAAAAAAGTATGGCGGTAAAGTTCAAAAAACTAAAGGAAGACCAATCAGACTTGCAACTCCTGGCAAGTGCAAACCATTTTACAATGGAAAAGTAGTTGGTGTCGGAGAATCAATTGGAACGGTCTATGCGTTACTAGGTGAGGGAATCATTCCAAGTATGCAGTGTGTTGATATCTTTGTTGAAAATATGCATGACTTTGCAGCTTATGAAAAAGCAGTTGACGAGCATTACAAAATTTATGATAAGGTTTTCAAGTTTGTCAGAGCAAAGATTCACAAGGACTTTAATTTCTTCAAGTCACTTCCAGACTTTATCTCAATTTTTAGATATATGAAGAAAAACGAAGCTAGATTTGGAATGGATGTAAAGATTTCTGATCTGATGAAAGTAGCAAAGGCCTAACCAAAACTAACAGATCCAAAGTTTTCCCTCATTGTTCTGCTTGACGATAGAGTATAATCATAAATTATTTTTGAATAGTCTTTGAGCTCTTGTTTCATTTGTTGTATGTCTTCTGCTAGATAAAATCCAGGGCAATCCCCAGTAAACTGGTATGTAGCATGAACTCGTGCCATGCCTTTTTCATTTTCAAGCCATGTAGAAAAAGGATACAGGTAACATACACCAGGTCTGTCTGGATGCATACTACATCCACCTTTTTTATCTAAGAATCTACAAGATATGTGAGTTCCGTCTTCCTGTACAGTCTCATCTTTTTTTCGTTTCAGATTAATTGTAGTCATTGTAGTGGTTTGCCCAGATGGAGAAGAATCTTGCCATGTTGTAGTTATTGTTTCATTTTTTATAAAATCAGATGTCTTTTTGTATTTTAGACCCTTTCCAATTGTAATTAGATCATCAGATGTTAATGGTAGTCTACCTTGTCGGTCACAGCAGTTATGACAGTCTGGCCAAAAACATTTCCATAAAATATATTTTTTTTTAGATGCCAAATATGGAATATGAAAAATAACATCTTTTACTTTAATGGAATAGTCACTAACATCGGATATATTTCCTAACATGAATTGGCGCAAAATTGGATCAACATCCCAATCTTTTTGTAATAAATTCAGTGATTCTTCAATTTCTTTTTGAGACAACTATTAAGTTATAACTTCTTTTGCAGATGTTATTAATGTTGAGTGAAAAAGGCAAATATGCATCAGCCACTGAAAACAGAAGATTTGTCTGGGCTGAAATTGTGTGGCCTTTGATTTTAGAAATTAATGATGTGGCATTTTCATTAGAACAATATCAAAAAAAACGTGATGAAATATGTAAAAAAACAAATACAAAGATTGGAATTACATCTCGTGGTCTAGTATCATTAATGCAAAAAGGAATTATTAGAAAAGAAGATCATCTCTACTCTATTCATTATAGATTAATTCCATATATGAGACTAAAAGCAGAGTGTGATTATGCAACAGCTATTCATGAAGTAAAGTTCAAGTAAATTAGTAAATGATTATATTCTAAAACATCAGAATTTGTTTCGGTAGCCCGATAGTCTAGCGGTCAAATAAAAAAATTTTAGATCAAGGATTCTGCCCTCTGGATCTCAAGAGTGGATAGGCGGAGACGGCAGTTCGAATCTGCCTCGGGCTACTGGTAAAATTACTATCTAGAAGCTTGTGCTATTCTTTCTAATTCGTGTTTCTTCTTTACAGAAGGAGCATTTGGGTCGTTTGCTGCAGCCAAGATTAGCTGTTCAGCCATATGTTCCTCAATTGGTTTGGGATTAGAATATGTTGCATCTCGTATAGAGTCTGCAATGAACTTTAGTGCCATATCGACTCTTCTAATTGGAGCAACATCTACAGATACGTGGTAGACGGTACCACCATATACAATTCTTGTAGTGTCTTCATTTGGTGCAGAGTTTTCAATTGCTCTAACTAGTACTTCAACTGGATTTTTTCCAGTCTTTAATGCAATAATATCAAATGCAACTTTAACAGTGTTGAGTACTTTGGTTTTCTTACCAGTCATACGTCCAGTATTTTTAGCATATTTCTTTCCAAAGTGCATGACTTTGTTGCAAAGTCTTTCTACAATATTTACTTCAGCTTTGTTGAATCTCTTTAGTGCTGAACGACCAAAAGTGTATGGCAATATTTGTCGTCTTAATGAAATTGCTGTCTTTAATCCAGGATCTTGGATTTCAATATCAGACATATCCCATTTTCTAAATAATAAGAAATTTTTTGTCTCAGCCAATTTTATCTCCTTGGTTTTTCTTTCTTACCAGTTACTAGCTCGTTAAGTGATGTTCCATTTACTTTGAATACTTTGAATCGTACACCTGGAATATCTCCCATTGCACCACCTTGTGTTGCACCCATTCCTTGGATGTGTACCTCGTCGTGTTCATCGATGAAATTCATTGCACCATCTCGTGGCAAGAATGCGGTTACAGTTTTACCATTTTTAATTAATTGAACTCTAACACATTTTCTTACAGCAGAGTTTGGTTGTTTTGCTGCAATACCTACTTTTTCTAAAACTATTCCTCTTCCTTGGGGAGCACCACCAAGAGGATCTGCTTTTTTATCAATACCAAGTTTTCTTCTTTTATAAGTAGAGATTGCCCATCGCTGTCTCTTTCTTTTTGCGATTAGAACTCTGCCTGCGAATAAACCTAGTGGTGATTTTGTCATATTTTACATCTCCAGTGTTGCTTTTTCAGGACTGTTAATCAGTACACTCGTAATATCAAAATATCGTTTAGCTAAAAGTCTTGCTTTCTCAGCATTTCTGCCTTCTCTTCCCACAACAATGCCTTTCTTTCTTGGGTCTACCATAACTATTGCCTGTTTTGAACCATCGGCACGTGTATTTATTTTTACTTCAGAGACTAGTTTAGAATTAAGGAGGTTTGTTAAAAATTTGGCTGGATCTTCATCAAACTCAACAAGTTCAACATTTTTCTTTACAATGTTTTGTAGGGATTTGATATGAATTCCGCCTTTTCCGATTGCCAATCCCATTTTACCAGTATTTACTACAAAAATTACACGATCTTGTTTTTCATCTTCGACACAATCACGAGCAGTTGCACCTGTAACATTTTGAAAGAGTGACATCATTCGCATTTGATCTGTTGTAAGTTTAATTGATTGTGTCATTAGAATTCCTGTTTAACTCCGAACAAAATTTGTCTCATTTAAACTTAGATTAGAGATGAAATGATTATTCATTGTTTCCCTCAGTTTCTGTATCTTTAAGAATTGATTTAACGTTTGCATCAGTTATTGATGTAAATGATATTGTTGATATTCGGAATTGTAAGCCGCATAGTCTTCCTAATGCAACTGAAGTTCCCTGAAAGTTAACTAAAGGTATTTTTTCTTTTTTCGCATCTGATTCAATTTTTGCAAACATCTCTTTTTTTACAGATTGAGACAGGACAATTAATTTGGAATCTTTCATAGAGTTTAATACTTGTTTAGTGCCAATTGTTAATGTATTTTCTTTATGGGCATCTTTTAGTGTCTTTTCTAGTATCTTACTCATGTGTTATCCTTATTCACAATCGTCTTAACTGGGCTTTATAGGTTTATTGAAATTTTACATATAAAAAAACTAGAAAACACTCTTAATTTTGAAATCCAAAGAGTGAACCTAATGAAGAAAATACCAAAGATATTTCTTCAAAAATATTAGTTGGATTTTTTGTTTGGGTTTTTAAGTTATGTTCCATTGGTGATTTTTCAGTAATAATATCTTTTGAAGATACAGTATTAGATGGAATATCTGTATTTTTAGAAGCATATTCAGTAAATATTACTTTATTCCCCAATGAGGATTCTTGTAAAACCAATTGAAGATTTTTCCTTGCAGTATCATAACTTGGATTTTTTTCAAGTGCTTTATTGTAAAGAGAGATTGATTCATCATATTTTTTCATATTTGCAAGTGCATTTGCTTTATTGTTAATTGCAGGAATAAAATCAGGATCGATATTGAGAGCTGCATCATAATATGAAATAGACTCTAAAGTACGACCAATTTTTCCAAGGACAGATCCCTTACTAGTGATAATTTCAACATTGTTTGGATCTTTGGATAAAGAGTCATTAAAAAAACTCAACGACTGATCAAATTTGCAAAGTCGATACAATGCAGGTCCCATTCCATCAATGTATGAAATGGTATCAACTAATCTACTATGATCACAATCCAAATTAATTTGATTTAGTAGTTTTCCTAGCTCTATATCTTCAACAGATAGATTATCATATTTTTTTATCTGGGGTTGATAATCTACTGAATTGATATTTTTTTCTGGTGTTTTTATTTCTGGTGTTTTTATTTCTGGTGTTTTTATTTCTGGTGTTTTTATTTCTGGT
>JAGXTE010000046.1 GCA_018334095.1 Nitrosarchaeum sp. | reverse complement strand
CAGGGCACTGACACCACACTTGCTGCAAAACTCTTGGAGCCTATTTTTGATCCTACAACAAAATCAGAGCATGATATTCCAATTGACAAACAAAAAGCATTGGAAATGAAACTAGTAAATGAAGAACAATATTTGTGGCTTGAAAAAACATCAATTGAGATTTACAAAAAAATGTCTGAGGTGGCAGACAAGTCTGGTTTTATTTTGGCTGATCTGAAACTAGAGTTTGGAATTTTAGACGGGAAAATAACATTAGGAGATTCTATCGGCCCTGATGAGTATCGTTTATGGCCAAAGGAGACATACCAGGTTGGTAAAACTCAAGAATCTTTTGACAAACAGATACTGCGAGACTGGTTAACTGAGAATGGATACCAAAAGCAATTTGATGATTCACGTGATGCAGGAAAAGAACCAGTACCTCCTACAATACCAACTGAGATAATTCAAAAGATGACAAACAGATACGTCATTGCATATGAAAAATTAACTGGCCATTCCCTGTAATACAAATAATTTTTTTACTATGACTGGATGTTGACTCCAAGCTAACATCCAACTCGAATTCACTCCTTGATTGATTTTACGGATAATCATTTTTGTCATATCCCTACATGTTTCTGACATATCTTTTTTAGATTTTTTATTTTTGCTATTTTTTTAAAATATTTGTAGTGGTGTTATAATTATGATACCGATATCATGTAGATAGTAGTGGTAGTGATAAATGTTGTAGCGCTAACAATATTTTTGTATATGCTACAGTAAATCTGGTAGCGGTAATTATCTTTTGATAAGAGTATCACTATTGTGATAACAAAAAAAAATTGATGCGATTAGACAAAAAAATATGATACGTGGATCTTTTAGATCAAACTAATAGGAGTAAACAGCATGTCTACACTACTAGAGAAGGAAATCAAAGTAAATCGTATTCTTACAACAAGCGTCCAACACGCACGTGCAATTGAAGACCCTGCACGCTCGAAAATCATTGAAATTCTATACCACCGCGCATTATCTGCAGACCAGATTTCAAGTGAGCTAAAAAAGACAGGATACAAAAAAGCCCTGACAACTGTTCGCCATCATCTTGATATTCTAAAAGAAGCAGGATTAATTGAAATTGCCAAGATTGAAGAATCTCGTGGTGCTATCACAAAATTTTACAGCACATCTACAAAGCTATTGGGATATGCAGCCCCTGATGATTTTGATTCAAAATACTCTAAAGTTATTGATAACACATCAGTCAAGATTGAGAAAATTCTCAGATCCATTACTCCAAAGACTGCAAAAACAAAAAAAGCAAAGGGTGGAAACTCTGCAGACTATTCACAGTACTTGGTGATGGAAATCATGAATCGTGCCATGACCAACATTATGGAGAATTCTAGCAAGGACCATGAATAATGCAAATTTTCAACCATTTTTGATGATTTGAATAATCTCGATCAAAAAACTACAATGAGGATCAACAGAGATCAGTGAAATTGAGATGAATTTGGAAGATAAAGTCGTAAAATTATTTCAGCAAAAAAATATCGTGTTTATTGCAACTTTGATGAAAGATGGCTCTCCACAACTTTCCCCAGTATGGGCTAACTGTGATTCTGATTATGTTTATGTCAACACAGCTGAGGGAAGAATCAAACACAAAAATATTTTACGTGATCCTCGAGTTGCAGTATCTGTTGTAGGAAATAACAATCCACTTGACATGACAACAATTCGCGGAAAAGTTGAAAAAATAATTCCTGATTATGATTATGTGCATGCAGACAAATTAACTCTGCAATACATGGGAAAAGAACACTACCCATTCAAAAGAGAAAACGAAAAAAGAATTATTCTTAAAATAAAACCAGAACGTGTTTTTGTCTTGCCTGAATTAAAAATGAATGACGAGTAAAACATTACATATTTCTAAATTCGAATTTAGAAACATTTTGTTTTGACATCAAAATAAAATGGAAAAAAGGTTAGAAAGCAGACTATCGTCTTCGTTTAGCTGCTTTTCTTTTTGGAGCTGCTCTTCGTTTAGCTGCCTTTCTTTTAGGAGCTTTACGTCTTGAAGCTGCCTTTCTACGTGGAGCTGCTTTTCTTTTTGGAGCTGCTCTCTTAGCGGCGGTTCTTCTTTTTGGAGCTGCTCTCTTACGAGATGCGGCTGCTCTTTTGGCAGCTCTGCTTCTTTTTCTTCTTGCTGCCATTTTTGCGGCTTCAGCTGCTTTTTTAGCGGCATTTCTTTTTCTTGTTCTTGCTGCTTTTTTAGCTGCTTCTGCTCTTTTGGCTTTGGATGTGGCCATGACTAGATTCTTTTTTCATAGATGTTATATGGTTAAAGTCACACATTATTACCTCAGCGCTAGTAAAATTTGACAATATTTTTTTTGCGATCAACAATTAGTGATGCAAATTACAGCTGTATCTGTTGTTGATTGTATTTTTGTTGGACGAATTGTAATGCTGTATTGGTTTTTCTCATCATATGGAATGTCAAATTGTGTCGTAAACATTACTGGTTTGTTTGGCTCTAATGTGTGATCTAATAGATCATCTGCAGAAAACTTGCCATACACTGCTCGGTGATTTTGTTGTTTTTCATCAACAATGTAGAATTGTCCTCCTGAAATTCTGGTGTCTTCATTGCTAATGTTTTTTGCAATGATTTTGATTTTTACAAATGTGTTTTCAGGTGTTTTTTCCTTGTTTCCCTGATGTGTTCCATCAAAAGTTACAATGTACTCAACAGGTCCTACTGTAACGGCTTCTCCTGATTTTCCAACAATGAAATTTGTCTGATATTGGGTATACATGTACATGGCAGCTCCCATCGAAATTATAATTCCTAAAATTACGATGACAATGCCAATCCGGGCCATAATGTAAACTGTAAAAATTTAGTATATAGTTGCAGCGTAAAATGGTGAAAATACCCCCCCTAACTCGATCTAGATTTGCATGCTTTCTGAACTTTATCACATGAATTAAAAATATGCCAAAATAAAATGTGGTATTATGGGAAGATTCAAGCCCCTTGAGAAGAAGGACTATGTGAAAATTGCGGTAATTTTTGGAATAATAGCAGTCCCGCTAATTTTTGCTGTATCTATTCGCTAATACCAGGGTGTTTTTACCGATTACATACACATGATTATGTATTATTTTATGGTAGGTATAATGATCAAAACCTTGGGATTTTTTGTTCTCAGTTCTGAGGAATTGGTCCTTTTTTTGCGATAAATTATGTTTGTAATAATTTCATATGACTGATCGAAATTCTTTTATTTTTCTTGTTCGAGATTTGTACCAATGAATAAGAAAATTCTCTTAGGTGCAACATTTGCAGTAGTCTTTGCTTTCACAATGATGGCAAACCCTGTATTTGCTGTTTCTAAGGCGTTTCAGATTGATTCAGCAGATGGTTTTACCATGAATACTGTTGGAAATATTGGAACTGCAACTGAAGGACACGCTATTATCGTATATGCTTTTGTTACAGATGCTGTGACTGAAGATGGTAATGTGGTTGTATATGTTGCTGCTGTTCATCCTTCATTCAATGATGATGATGAACAAACTCCAGGAAATAAACAGATTCATGCACATCAAGTAGGATTAAACCCTGATTCCCTCTGTGTAGAAGAAATCAATGGAAATCCATCATTAGAAAAATCTAAAAAATCAGTGACCATTACTGATACTGAAGATGAAAATGTTGTAGCTCATGCAATTATTGGCTATGATGTTACTGAAGATGGAATTTGTCCAACTGAAGTATATGCACTTCAACCTGTAGAAATTGAAGAATAATTCTTCATTTTTTCTTTATTTTCGCACAAATTTTTGGGGGTTTAGCTTTTACGCACGACAATAAAACATGACACATGTTTAGGTGGACCATCTAGGTGGTTTTGTGGTTGCTTTTCCCTGCTAGGCACAAGTGTTAACCCCCCCATCAAAACGAGCATTTTTGATAAAATCACATTATGACTAAACATAGTTTTTTTCAAGGGGGGTTTAACGCGTAGGCGTAATTTTGATAAATTCAACATTTTGTGTAATTTTTTAATTTTGAAGTATGTTTGAAATTATTTGTCTGAAAATCATCTATTTGACATCTTAAAAGATGATCAAACTAGAAAGTTTTCATCAAAAACCTAGATGTTTTTTCATGTAATTCTGATACTCTGCTTAGCGCATCTAGAACAGTTTGCTGGTTTATGTTGTCTTTGTCATCTAATACGACAAATACCCCTACCTTTTGCTTACCATCTTCGGTAACAATTCGATTAATTGCTTGTATCGAGTTACAATATTCTGCAACTCTTCTCTCAAATTTTTCTTTTTCATCTTCTGTAAATCCCAAATATCTTGAAATTTGATTATCTTTCATTATCACTTTTGCCCCTATGACAATTACTCCTGGTTGAGATTTTGGCTCAAAAATTTCCGCGGGAATTCCGTATTTTCCTGCATGCTTTACCAATATTTGAAATGTATTTTCCGTATTTTTCATGTCCTCAAATGAGAGACCTTCATGAATCAACCATCTTTCCACATTATCTCGCATTCTTGAGGTACCCATCATTTCATATCTTAGACTAGTTCTATATGATTCTAAATTCAAGTATCTGCCTGTCTAAATTTACAATGTTTCTAAATTCGAATTTAGAAATAATCAAAATCTACGCCTGTTTGCAATGGATATTCTATGCATGTTTTTTAGATATTGGCATTAAAAGTTGGCGTAAACTCTGGCATCTGTGCAATGATTATGATGTTGAGAATTAATCCGACGATTCCTAAAACTATCCCCAAATACAAGCAATTTTTTGCTTTTCTAGGATCATCACGTCGTAAGATAAAGTACGCAATTAATCCGCCAATCCATCCTAGAAATATCGGTAAAATGTACCACCCATTACTTCTAGATTTCATATTTTCCATTTTGTTTTCAAACTTGTAAATCTGCTAATAAAATTCCTTCACTTTCAACCAGTTTTTTTCTGGATTTGGGTTATCTCTATCTCCACTGTCTCAAGAGGATCATCTACCTGATTTCGTCTAATTGAGAACATCTTTGGTTTTTCAAAATCCTCGGTACAATCAGGACATGCATATACTAGTACTCTGTGTTCGTTTGGTGCTTTTGGGTTAGATAATCTTGGATAATACACCAGTCTGGCCCCACAGTCAACACAATATCTGTTGGCCCTTCTAGTTCTGACCAATGTAATCCTCCTGCATTATACTAGATATGCGATCATCTATTAGATCTAACCTGTCTAATAGAGTAAACCAAATAGTGTCAATCGATCAATATTTCTAAATTCGAATTTAGAAACATTTGTAAATGATATGTGTAATTTTTACATAATTTGCTAAATGATGATTAAAAATTTGAGACTAAGATAAGAAGCGCCTCCCATCAGACTTGAACTGATGACCATCCGATTAACAGTCGGATGCTCTACCACGCTGAGCTAGGGAGGCACAAGTTTGTACCTTAGTAAAAGCGATTTAATCCTTGCGCCCATGGGATTTATCTTAAACTTGAATGTCTTTAGTTGAATTTTGCAAAGAATTCTTTAATCTCTTTGGAATGATTTTCAACAAGTTCAATTATTTCCATGTGCTCATCTGCTGTTGGTTCGCGTTTGTGTACAATCTGAAATGCACTTAATGCTGAACCTACCATCTCTCCAACAAAAAACCCGCAAAGAAAATCGCCAACATTTTGACAATTCCAAAGTTCTCCAACTCTTGGTGATGCTCCAGCTGTTTTGTATAGTTCTAAAGTTTGTTCAATTAATGATGAAGTTTGTTTTGAAAATTCAGGATCTAGGGTCATGAGCTATAATTGATATCTGGAAATTTGTTATTTTTCTATTCCTTTTTTCTTCTCATATACGTAAACGCCATCTAAGAAGACTCTATGATCTTTGTCTTTTACTTTACTGCGAAGCTCTATGTTTGCAGCTGTTTGAGTGATGTGATTCCATACCTCTCCGGTTAAAATTACATCTTCTCCTTTTGGAACTACTTTTGTATTTCCTATGATTTTTGTAATTCTAGAAGATCTTTCTCCTTGGAAGTTTTCAATTAAAACAGTTCTGTCTTGTACCTTTACTGTGATTGGAAAGTGTGCAAATGCTATTTTCATTTTAATTGTATATCCTACTACCAAACCTTCACAAAGATTTCTGATAACTGATCTTGCAGTATGAAGTATGGAATAGTCTCTTTTTCTATACCCTTGTGATTTTAGTATGACTTTACCGTCTTTGATTTCAATGTTTACTGGAATGTTTCTAAAGTTTTTGTGAGTTTTACCAAGTGGACCTTCAAAATGCATCATATTTTTCTTTAATGTTACTTTGACCCCTTCTGGTATATCTACCACTTCTTGGAATTTTTCAATCTGCTCAGTAGACATATCCTATCAAAAATCCTCCCAATCCTTTGTTTACGGCATCATGGTGTGACATGACTCCTTGATTTGTTGTTACTAGTAACATTCCTCTGTTGTAAGCTGGCAAGTATTGCTGTTCCCAGTCGTTGTACTCTGTATTTTTTACTTTGAATCTTGGTGAAATTGCTCCACATTTTGTAATTTTTGCTAATAATTCAATTTTGAATTTTCCACCTCTTTTATCGTCAATATGTTCAAACTCTCCAATGTATCCGTCTTTTTGAAGTGTTTTGAGTACTTCAATTCCTAATTTTGAAGTTGGAAGAATTATGCAATCGCTTTTTCTTCTTGCTTCATTATTGTATAAAGTTACAAATAGATTTGCTAAGATGTTCTGTGCTGGCATTTATATCACATATTTTTCCTAAACCCTAAAGATGTTGCTACTTCTCTAAAACATCGTCTGCATAACATTAATTCATATTTTTGAATTACAGCTGTATAATCTCCACATCGTTTACACCATTTAGAACCTCTTCCAAAATCATGTTTCTTTCTTCCAGTTGCTTCGTATGATCTATCTTTTGCCATTATACTATCGTGACTCCAAACTCCTTAACTAGATAATCCTTTGCTTCCTGACTTTTTATTGTGTGTGATTTTCCAACACTTGCTTTGTGTTTACTTCTTTTTCTAATTCCATATCCTGGTCTTGTCAAAGTTACTGAAATTCCTAGACCTAAAATTCCAACTTGTGGATCATATTTTACTCCAGGTATATCGATGTGTTCTTTAATTCCAAATGAAAAGTTTCCAAAATTATCAAATGATTTGCCGTTTAACTGATTAGCTTTTGCATCAAGTAATCGTTTTAACAAATCACGTGCATCTTGTCCTCTTACTGTAACTGCAACTCCTATTGGTTCTCCTTGTCTAACTCCCCACTCTCTTTGTGTTTCTTTTGCTTCTCGTGCAGATGATTTTTTACCAGAGATGTGATCTAGTGCTTTTTTTGCTACTACAATGATATCTCCAGATTTTCCTAAACCCATGTTTAGGACAACTTTTTCTAAAGTTATTTTCTTCATTGGAGATTCTGTTATTTGGGACATAAGATCACTTTATTTGAATTAGAGGCTCCTGTTTTCCTACTACTAGTATGATGTCTGTTGGAATTTCGATTTTTCTATCACCTAAAACTAGCACTACACGTTTAGGTAAAATGTAAGTTCCTTCTTCAATGCTTTCAATTGTTCCCATTTGTCCTGCGTTAATACCACGAGTAACCAAAACATGTGCGCCTTTTTCCAATTTTATAACTTCAAGAATTTTTTGATCTGGAATTTGAATTAAACATGTGTCTCCAACATTTACTTTGGAATCTGAAATTGTTGAACGTCCATCATGAAATCCTATTTGCATTCTGCCTTTGCTGATTGTTGTTTTACTTGTAACTCTGACTAGTTTTTTTGTTTTTTCTGATTCTTTAATTTGTAATGGTTTTAGTAATTTTCCTTTCATTGGAACTAGACGATAAACTTCTGGAACATTTTCTAATTCTACAACATCCATTAATCCAATTGCATGATGAAGTGATTTTCTAACTACGCCATCGATTTTTACTTTGCCAGAATAGATTGCTGCTTTTGCCTCTCTTAGTGTTGTTACAATTTTTAATACGTCTCTTAAAAATACTGCAGTTGGTACAGAATATTCTTTTTTATGTGGTCCTGGTCTAACTGTAATTACAAATCGTTTGTCTTTTCTCTTAATTCCCCAGAATTGAGGGGCCATTTGTCTTTTGAGTTTTTTACTTCCAGATATGCTAACCATTATTTTTCAACTTCCTTTTTTCCTTTTTTAGGTACTAATGTTTCTTTAGTTGTCTCTTCTTTCTTTGTTTTTTCTGCCGCTTTTGGTTTTTCAGTTGTTTCTTCTTTTTTTGTTGGCTTTTCTACTACTGCTTTTGGTTTTTCAGTTGGTTTTTTACCTTCTAATTTTGAAATTCTCCATTTATCATCCGTGTTTAATCCTGTAACTACAAGATTTGATGTGTGTATGTAGACGTCAAATTTGTCTCCTTTTGTCTTTTCTTTTTTAACTCCTTCTATAGCTACACTGCTTTTCTTAGTAGAAACTTTGGATACTTTTCCATCTACTCCTTTGAACTCTCCTCTTACAATTTTTATGCTATCTCCTTCTATTACTCTGACACTTTTTTTACCATATTTTTTACGAAGATCATCTGATAGCTGACTTCCAAGTTGTTTACTTCTAGTATGGAACGTTGCCCTGTAAATCAAACTGTTACGCATCTTTGTTGGTTTCATTTTATACCACCATTGATGCCAAATTAGCTACTCTTGGCCATTTTTCTGAAGCTTCTGCTGCAACTGGTCCTTTGATGTCAGTTCCTTTGACTTCTCCTTCTGGAGTAATCAAAACAGCTGCATTGTCTTCAAAGCACACTCTTACACCGTTTAATCTACGAACTGCATATTTCTGTCTAATTATAACTGCACCATACACCTGCTTTCTTAATTCTGCAGG